>JAZRKZ010000326.1:0-3564 GCA_045646565.1 Lachnospiraceae bacterium | reverse complement strand
GATCTGAACATCAGGGAAGCGGAAATCCTTGATGTGACGGGGGAGGATGCAGATGGCGCCCCGGTCGGGATCGGAAGAGTGGGCAGGGTGAGTGCGCGGAGCCTTGCTGCATTTGCATCCGCCGTCAAAAAGGCAATGGAACTTTCAGCCGTCCGCGTATACGGCGACCCTGAGAAGATGATCCGGTACTGCGCAGTCAGTTCCGGCTCGGGAAGAAGTTCGATCCCCTCTGCATTGCGGCGGGGCGCGGACGTTCTCGTGACAGGCGACGTGGACTATCACACGGCGATCGACGCCAACGCCCAGGGCCTGGCTATCATCGACGCCGGGCATTACGGCACGGAGTTCGTCTATATCACATATATGAAAGAGTATCTTGCACGCACGTTCCCGGAGCTTTCGGTCAGAACTGTGAAGGTCCGCCAGCCGTACAGCGTGCTGTGATCCATGAAAGGAGGCAGAGAAGTGATTATTACGGTCAACGGCATTGAGCATTTCTATGAAGATGGAACAATACTGAAACGTATTGCCGAGGATTTCGCGACGCAGTATTCATATCCGATCGTGCTGGCAAATGTAGGCGGCAAACTGCAGGAACTTCACCACCACCAGAACCATGACGCGACTCTGTCTTTTATCACGACGGCGGATACGGTGGGCTACCAGACGGTACGGCGCAGTATGTCCATGCTGTTCCTTACGGCGGTCTTCCACGTCGTCGGCAGGATGACCGGCTGCGAGTCCCCGAACGTTCGGATCATTCTGCATTTTTCGATCGATACAGGGTTCTACTATACGATTGAAGACGATATCAAGATCACGGACGAGTTCCTCGAGGACGTCGAGCGGGAGATGCGCAGAATGATAAAGGAGAAGCTGCCGTTCAAGAAAAGATCCATCAGTACGCGCGAGGCTGTAGACCTTTTCCACAGGCACGGCATGTACGACAAGGAAAAGCTGTTCCGGACAAGACTGGCTTCCCGTGTGAACGTCTACAATCTGGACGGGTATGAGGACTACAATTACGGCTATATGACGAACGACACGAGCTGTCTCGGCATCTTCAGCCTGCTGCGGTATCACGACGGCATCATTCTCGTCATGCCCACGGAATCGAAGCCGGATGTGCTGCCGGAATTCAAACCGGAGGAGAAGCTGTTCGATACACAGATCGCGGGAGAGGAATTTGCCGCGAACCAGGGCATCGGCTGCGTCGGCGAGCTCAACAGCAGCGTCATCGCCGGCGGCATGCGGGAAGTGATCCTCATCTCGGAAGCGCATCAGGAGAGCCGGATCGCAGAGATCGCGGCCCATATCGCCGACCGGGGAGGCGTTAAATTTGTCCTCATCGCCGGTCCGTCCTCATCGGGCAAGACAACATTTTCACAGCGGCTCTGCATCCAGCTGCACGCCCATGGCCTGAAGCCCAACTATATCGGCGTCGACAACTATTTCATCCCGAGAGATGAGATGAAGGTGGATGAGAACGGGAAGAAAGATTTCGAGTGCCTTGAGGCGATCGACCTTGCCTATTTCAACGAAGATATGACGAAGCTCCTGGCAGGCGAGGAGATCCTCATGCCGACATTTGATTTCATCTCCGGCAAGCGTGTGTTCAACGGCGAGAAGCTGCGGCTTGGAGACGGCGAGATCCTCGTTATCGAGGGAATCCACTGCCTGAACGACGGGCTTACCTACAGTCTGCCGTCGGAGAGCAAGTTCAAGATCTACATCAGCGCACTGACCCAGGTGAACGTCGACGAGCACAATCGGATCCCGACGAGAGACGGCAGACTGCTCCGCAGAATCATCCGCGATTTCAGGACCCGCGGCTATTCTGCCCAGAATACGCTTACCATGTGGGAGAGTGTCTGCCACGGCGAAGAGAACTATATCTTCCCCTATCAGGACAGCGCCGACGAATTCTTCAACTCCGCGCTGCCCTATGAGCTGGGCGTCATCAAACAGTACGCGCAGCCTCTGCTCTTCTCGGTCCAGGAGAACGAACCGCAGTACTACGAGGCGAGGCGGCTGCTGAAGTTCCTTGATTACTTTGTCGGGATCCCGATCGACGACGTTCCGACGAACTCGATTTTGAGAGAATTCCTTGGCGGCGGGTGCTTCAGACTGTAAACTCCCTGTACCTTGATTGGTCAAAATACTGATGCGGAACAATTTTTTCTTGATTTCATGGAAAGCACGCGTTATCATAGTCAAGATAAAATTGACACATACCTGTATCAGAGTTTGGACTGAGGTTTAGAGGAGGTACGATGGCACTGAGACATTTGATGAGCCCGCTTGATTTATCAATCGCGGAACTCGACAAACTTATGGATCTCGCAAATGATATAGAAAAATATCCGGAAAAATATGCGCATGTATGCGCGGGTAAGAAGATTGCCACCTTATTCTATGAGCCGAGCACAAGGACGAGACTCTCGTTCGAAGCGGCTATGTTGAATTTAGGTGGCAGTGTTTTAGGTTTTCACAGCTCAGATTCTTCGTCGGCAGCCAAAGGCGAGAGCGTATCCGACACGATGCGGATCGTTTCCTGCTACGCGGATATCGCCGCGATGAGACATCCGAAGGAAGGCGCTCCGCTGGTCGCTTCCATGAAATCCATGATTCCGGTCATCAACGCCGGCGACGGCGGTCACCAGCACCCGACGCAGACCCTGACGGATCTGCTTACGATCCGCTCGATGAAGGGCCACTTTGAAGGCCTTGTCATCGGTCTCTGCGGAGATCTTAAGTTCGGCCGGACAGTACACTCGCTGATCAACGCGCTTTCACGCTATGAGAACATCCGCTTTGTCCTCATCTCACCGGAAGAGCTTCGTGTTCCGGGTTATGTCCGCGAAGCCATGAGAGCGCAGAAGATTCCGTTCGAGGAAGTCGTAAAACTGGATGAGGAGACCATGAAAGATCTGGATATCCTCTACATGACACGTGTTCAGAAGGAACGTTTCTTCAACGAGGAAGATTATCTCCGCATGAAGGACTTCTATATACTCGACAAGGAGAAGATGGATCTGGCTCCGGAAAAGATGCTGGTCCTTCATCCGCTGCCGCGCGTGAACGAGATATCTGTCGAAGTCGACAATGACCCCAGGGCTGCGTATTTCAAGCAGGCCCAGTACGGCGTCTATATCCGAATGGCTCTTATTCTTACACTGCTTGGAATGGAGGTGGAATAATGTCAAGACAAGAAGAAACACTCACCATAGGCAAGCTGTCCGAAGGTTTCGTGCTTGACCATATCAAGGCCGGTTTCGCAATGACGATCTATCGTCACTTAAAGCTCGGTAAACTGGACTGCACCGTCGCGATCATCAAGAACGCCTCATCCAACAAGATGGGCCGCAAGGATATCATCAAGGTCGCCTGCCCGGTCGATGTCCTCGACCTCGACGTGCTCGGTTTCATTGACCACAACATCACCGTCAATGTCATCAAGGACGGCGTGATCATTGAAAAGAAGAAGCTCGCGCTGCCGAAGCAGGTCGTGAACGTCATCTCCTGCAAGAATCCCCGCTGCATCACTTCGATCGAGCAGGGGCT
>JAZRKZ010000325.1:0-3888 GCA_045646565.1 Lachnospiraceae bacterium | reverse complement strand
TCGGCGTTCTTGCCGCGACGTGCGCAGCGCGAGGGCGCTTTCCACTGCGCACGTCTGCGATCCGCCGGAGGCGTTTATTCTTCATCGCGAGATTGTACTCACGATAAAGACGAGTGTCATCTTGCGCGCGTATCCAGACTTGCGTCACGAGTATTGTGCGATGAAGAATAAAAATTGTAGCGGCTGGCTCTCTCTGCTATAATCTGAGTGTGTATTTGCGCTAGAAAACCGCAGCCGGCGGGAGGTGAACTATGGAATTACTGAAAAAAATCGAAGATGCAGCACGGCAGGCAGGTCAAATCATGCTGACAGCCGAGAATATTGACGCCATGACGGATGAAAAGAGCGGCCACGCCAATTTTGTGACCAAGTATGACCGGAAAGTGCAGGAGTTTTTATTTACGGAACTGGCACGCATCCTGCCCGAGGCCTCGTTCGTCGGTGAGGAGGAGGACGCGCAGAGCTTTCGCGAGGAGTATCGACGCGGCTATGCATTCGTAATCGACCCGATCGATGGCACAACGAACTTTATCAAGGCCTATCGGCCCTCTGTGACGTCGATCGGACTGCTTCTTGACGGGAAGCCGTACATCGGGATCATCTACAACCCATACGACGATATTATGTATTCAGCCAAGAGGGGCGTATGTGTCCTCAAAAACGGCGCTCCGATCCACTCCTCATATGAGCCGCTCGCGAACAGCATTTTTTCCATGGGAAGCGCACCTTATTATGAGGATCTCACAGCGCGTTCGTTCCGGATCGGCGAGGAATACCTGCACAGGACCGTTGATATGCGCCGCAGCGGCTCTGCTGCCTGGGACCTCTGCCTGCTCGCCGAGGGCGTCACCGGTCTTTTTTACGAGCTCCGGCTCGGTCTCTGGGACTTTGCCGCCGGCGCCGCAATTGCCACGGAGGCGGGCTGTGTCCTGACAGACATCGACGGGAACCCGCTGTCATATGACGGACCTTCTTCTGTGCTGGCTGTTTCAGCCGGGGTCGCGAAGGAGGATTATCTGCCAAGGTGTTAAGATTGATGCGGATGATTTTTGTCCTTAAACAGGCTTGTCGGGCAGTAGTTTTTTCAAAAAACCGCGGTTAGAAACCGACAACTCAAACCCGGGCCAGACCAAGAGCCGCCGGCAGGCTATATTTCCCTCGTCGCATCCTTGAGAGGGGCTTCGCCACTGATGGGATCCGATATCAGTCTTATCTTCTTGAGTCTGGAGTAGGCAAGAGCTGTGGCTGCTGGAAACGATGGCAGTCGATTCTTGCAATTTCTTCTCAATTCAGGTGCTCAAAAACGCGTTTTTCTCTCTGAAGAGCAGTGTCAAACTCAAAAAAGAGCGAAAATACGCGTCAAGAGACATTGAAAACAGCCAAATTGGGCAGTCGATTTTTTGAAAAACCTCGGTTAGCCACCGACAACAGTCGGTGGGGGGCACCGGCAGGCCAAATTCACTCCGCGTCCTTGACATGGCGAGGGGGCGCAGGCAAGCCGGCAGGTCAAATTCACTCCGCGCCCTTAACATGGCGAGGGGGGCAGCGGGCAAGCCGGAAGGCCTAATTCACTCCGCGCCCTTTGCATGGCGAGGGAGGCAGCGGGCAAGTCAAATCTCCCTCCGTGTCCAAAATAAGCCTGACTACTGCAGAATTTAAAAACCGAAAGAAAAAGTCTGTCGCATTAAAGAAAGAGGCAGTCGCATTAAGCGAGCTATCATTATGTATGGCAGACATTGTTTACAAATGTCTTCCGTACATAGTGGCAGCACCGTCTTAACGCGACAGCCTCCTTCTTACTATAAGAACTAAATTATCTCACAACAAAAAAACATCAATTGTCGGTCATCACTTCCGCCACCCCGAATCACCGCAGGAGCTCCGCCTCCCCGCCAAACCGGCTGACCGGCAATCTTCTTTATCCCTTAAAGAACTTCGGCTGCCCGTCTTCATCAGAGTTTTCTTCTACTGGGACAAACATATCATCCGGCTGCTTGCAGCGCGGGCATACATCGATGTCCCTGATACTTCTTCCCTCTTTCTCTTCATCAAATACATACCCGCAAACTCTGCATCTGTAAACTGCCATCGTGAATCCTCCTTATTTCAAAATCATTACATTTCTGTTCTGCATACCTGCTTAACGCAAAGTAATTACATTCCTATTGTACATACCTGCTCTGCGAGAACACGAACTCACCATAGAGATAGTGGAAGTTGTTGTGTCCCTGCTGGTAGGCGTTTTCACCGCGCCTCTGCAGCGACAGGCGCGTCTCCTTTAGCTCGCCCAGGTTCTGGAAATTGAAATCCTCCGGGATCGTCAGCGAGACGCCGTCGATCAGCCTTACAATGATGCCATCGAGGTCATCCGGGAAACCAATGATCTTCGCGGTCAGTCTTTTTCCGAACCACAGGAGTACAAGATCCTGACCGACTTCAAGCAGCTCAAGCTCGAAATCGATATTTGGAAGCCTGATGTATAGTTCGTTGAGTTTCTTGGTTTTTTCATTTGCAGAATAAATGACGGTTTCCTTATTGACCTGAATGTCTCCTTTATCGACACGTCTGCCGTTGACATAGCAGTTTTTGATGTTGATGGAGACGAGTTCGTCTTTATTTGCAATCTGAACTTCTCGGATTCCCTCAGAAGGGTGATACTCCGCGTGGATCGACTTCACATCCGCCACCACATCGTAGGTCCCCTGAATGCCTTCGACAGAGACGCCGCAGAGTTTTATTTTGTCGTTCAGTTCGATGTTCCCGTTCCGGACGACGACGCGCCACACTTTACCGACGTTGGTGCGGGTCTTGCCGATTTCCTTATCGATGGAAACCAGCGTGTTCTGCGGGATGAGAGTGCTCATCTCAGTGCGAAGCTCCGCAATTCTCGTGCGGATCGCTTCGATCAGCGTGACGCCGTGATACCAGGGCGTTTTGTCGCTCAGCTCCAGTATGTTCACGCCGTTCCGCTCTTTGAATTCGACCGCGACCGGAATGATGGCGGCCGCGTCTTCCTCTCGGGTCGTGTAGACAAAGGAGATTCCGAAGGCCTCGTCGCTGTGCTCGACATCGACGAACTTGCAGAACTGGCGGATCTTGTTGCACGCTGTGATGTAATCTTCTTCTCTGTACTCGCAGAGGTCGCACATTGTGAGCAAATAAATGAACTTCCGATTCACATGATACGTCCTCCACAGGTCTGTGTACCGGAACAGCACTTCGCTGAAATCATCGCTCAGCACTTTGTCGATCGCCAGGCAAAAAACGCCGACGTCGCCGAGGGACATGCCCGTCTCTCTTTCTCTTAGGAACAGGACGTGCCCCGGCGTGTCTACAGCCACGATGCTGACGCCGTCGATGGAAATGTTCCTGACCCCACGAGCCCGGGTGTTAAGTCGGTTTATGAGACCTTTTGTGTGGACGATGTTCGTCACTTCGACTTTTTTCCCTGCGATACGAGTGATTTCGATTATGCTCTCCTCTTCTGTATCCTTTATGACTTTGGTACCTTCTTCTGCGTCCGGATACTCCGACAGGTCGAACGTGTTCGTTTCGGAGACAGTGTTGCTCTGCAGATAGTCTTCATTGATCAGGGAGGAGTATAATAAGCCTTCGTCATAGTTGCTTCCAAGCTTTTCTTTTATGCGCCGTTCGACCCTGTCCATATTGATGTTTTCAGCCTTTGAAAGCATGTAGCCGATCAGAGTGGTCTTTCCGTAGTCGGCCTCGCCGAAGAAAACGACTTTGTTTTTCATAAATAAACTCCCTTCGCATGTTGTGGGCGGAAACCCACTGCCATTTGGCAGTGGGAGGAGCCCCTTTGGTTGCTTTGACAGAACATACGTGCTATAATTAATAACAGCAACATTGTACAAGAGAAAACCGTTA
>JAZRKZ010000324.1:0-2100 GCA_045646565.1 Lachnospiraceae bacterium | reverse complement strand
GTCCGTACTGCGAAAGGTAAGGAAGAGGGAGGCGAGCAGTATTTTGGCAAAAAACAGATCCTGCTCAGGGTCCTCCTGATCGTCATCCTGTTTGCCGGCGCAGGAGGCCTGATCGCAGTGCCGTTCCTGCTCTATGTATCGGACAGGGAAAGAAGGCTGTGTACGGCAGGCGCGATCCTGCTCATGGCGGCGGGCGTTCTTTTGACTGCGGAGCTGATCCTCAAAGTGCGCAGGAACCGCAGAGAAGATGAAAGGTACCGGCAGCCGGTCTATTCGGTGAGCGATGAGAAAGATATGCCCCTGTTCGGAACAGGCGGGAGCGCGGGCTACCGCTTAAGGACGAACGAAGGCTACACGGTATGTTTCAGCGGGAACGAAACGACCGGCAGGCTATACGGGAGAGAGCGCGGGAACCGGATCGACCTGCGGACGCTTCCGGTCACGATCGGGAAAGCGCAGGCGTATGCGGACCACGTTCTTGCGGATCCGTCCGTCAGCCGAGTCCACGCAAGGATCTACAAGGGCGAGGACGGATGCATTGAGATCCGGGACCTGAACAGCACGAACGGGACCTGGATCAACGGCGTGAGGCTGGAGCCGAACGAGAAGGCTGTGGTCAGGCGGGGAGACGAAGTCAGGTTCGGAAGCGTCGAATATGAATACAGGTGAAATCAGAGGTGAGTCCTGTTATAATAGAAGCTGTTCAGCACTCATAAGACGAGCACTCCTGCGGGCCGGCATCCGCGCGGCTTGATGGGTGCGCGCAGTGAATGAAAAGGAGGCAGCGCTTTGAAAGATAATAATTGTATATTCTGCAAAATAGCGAACGGCGAGATCCCCAGCAGGACCGTCATGGAAAATGAGCAGTTCAGGGTGATCCTTGACCTGGGACCGGCGACGGCGGGACATGCGCTGGTGCTCCCCAAGGAGCATTTTGCCGATCTGTTCGAGATCCCGGCCGACTGGGCAGCGGACGCGATGAAGACGGCGCAGGAGGCAGCCGCGCTGATCAAAGACAAACTTCACGCGGACGGCCTCAATATCGTGCAGAACAATGGTGAGACTGCGGGACAGACCGTCCATCACTTCCATATTCATATTATTCCCAGATATAAAGGCGACGGGCAGAACATCCTGTGGAGACCGGGAAGCCCTTCAGGCGAGGAACTGGATGGCGTTCTTAAGAAGATCACAGGCTGATGATCACAGTCTGATTGCTGAATAAGCTGATCGTGGGACAGACGCGGCACGGCGGGACGGGACTCCCGCCGCCTCGTCGCATATGGCACGGACAAGGCGCAGATGCGCGTCCTGTACAGAGGTGTGTGCCCGATCCGAATGCGCCGGTCTGAGATGCGCAGATATTGTGTTTGCTTGTAAAAAATTACCGTATCTTGTAATTGACAACAGCTGTATAAATCTGTATAATAACTATTACGTTCCTAAAAAGAGCGCAATAAACTGCATAAAAAATGCTTGAATCAGGCGAGGAGAAATACTCAAGAGGCTGAAGAGGCGCCCCTGCTAAGGGTGTAGGTCGGGAAACCGGCGCGAGGGTTCAAATCCCTCTTTCTCCGCTTCGGAGATCCGTCAACACGGACTCCCAAAGTTAATTTCCGGGTCGGCCGTGAAATTAACTTTTTCTTTCTAAGCAGCCCCGTTAAAGGAACAGTTTCTGGACTATTTTAAATACAATAATCTTGAAAAATTCTTTAAAAAAAGGCTTGCACAGAGAGAAAAGAAGTGATATTATACCACTTGCCGTCAAGAAAGGCGGGCACGAGAAAATAAGAGCCGAAAGGTTCTTAATAAATTTTCAAAATAGTGCTTGACAATCAAGACGGTCTGAGATATGATATCAGAGTTGCCGCTGAAAAGCAGCAGCGCGGAAGACCTGCCAGACAGGCTTCCGAAAGACCATCACAATCGAATATATGACAACTTAAAAGAAATGCAACGCTGAATATATTCCTAAAAGAGAAGCCCGGACGAATCGTTTAAGAAAGGCTTCTTACAGAATAATTCAGAACGAACCAAACCAAGCAAATTACGGAGCAGAATAAGCGTTAACGTTTATCTGTGACAGTATTGGACTTGAAT
>JAZRKZ010000323.1:0-4732 GCA_045646565.1 Lachnospiraceae bacterium | reverse complement strand
GGACGGCGACGAAATGACAAGAATTCTCTGGCAAATGATCAAGGAGGAGCTTCTGCTCCCGTTCGTAGATCTGAAAACGGAATACTACGATCTTGGCTTGCCCGAAAGAGAAAAGACCAAGGATAAGGTCACCTTGTCCTTGGTTTTCTCACGCTCAACGAGACCGAGGTCGTAGTACTCTGTCTTAAGATCAACAAAGGGAAGAAGAAGCTCATCCTTTATCATCTGCCAGAGAATTCTTGTCATTTCGTCGCCGTCCATTTCAACGAGCGGCGTTGTCATTTTTATCTTTTGCATAATCTTTATCTCCAAGAAAAAATTTAGTTGCTGTGATTTTTGTAGTAGTTCATAAGGCAACCGTCAAGGATAATTTCCTTTTCATCGTCGGTAAGACCCTTTACGTAAAGAGTAACGTTCTCAACGCTTCCGTCTGCTTTAATGACCTTGGCAGAAAATTCCTCGTCACCGCGAGCAATCTTTTCTCTAATGCCCTCAACGAAAACGTAATCGCCGCACTCGTATGGGAATTCTGCATCCTCTGCAAGCGTGAAGGGAAGAATACCCCAGTTTATGCAGTTGGAGCGGTAACGCTTGGTTGCGAATTCATAGCAGATGTTCGCAAAGCCGCCGAGCACCTTCTGGCAGGACGCCGCCTGTTCGCGCGCGGAGCCGTCGCCGGGCTTGTTCGCGTAGACCATGGAGCCGATCTCGATATCCTGAACGTTGACATCCTCGGAGCCGGGGATCGTATTGATCACAGCATAGACGTCTGCGAGCGCCGCATCCTTCTCCGCCGCATTACCGCCGGCAACGCGGAAACGCTCGGTCTGGTCGACTGCCTTGGAGCGGCCGACATACTCCGGATCTCTTCTGGAGAGCGTGAACTCTGCAAGACCCAGCGGGTTGGATCTGTAGGAAGAGGTTTCGCCTGAAGGAATCAGTTCGTCTGTTGTTGTAACCTCGTCAAGAATCTTGGAGCATACCTTGAGCAGGATATTGTCTGCAAGCGCCTCCAGTTCCGGCCACGGCTTGATGTTCGGGCCGTCGAAGAGCTCGACGGAAGTATCCGCTTTGCCGTAACCCTGGTATACGCGTGCCTTGTAGACTGTATCGTCGAAATCATGCTTCGGAACATTGCCCCAGCAGTCATACTGCTCGGCGGAGGTGAGGACGCCGCCATTTGCCGCTGTCGCCGCGATGGATCTTGCATCCATGAGCGCGCAGGCAGACATCTGGCCGCTGCCCGGCTTGGAACCTTCACGGTTCGGGAAGTTTCTCGTTGTGTGGCGGATGGACAGACCATTGTGCATAGGTGTGTCGCCCGCGCCGAAGCAAGGTCCGCAGAACGCGGTCTTGACGATTGCGCCTGCTTCCATGAGATCCGCGATATATCCTTTTCTTGCGAGGTCGATGAAGACCGGCTGGGAGGAAGGATACACATCCAGTGAGAACTCGCCGAAGCCGCAGCTCTTGCCGCGAAGCATGTTGGCCGCCTCGACAACATTTGTATAATTGCCGCCCGCGCAGCCTGCGATGATACCCTGCTGGACTGTAAGCTTGCCGTCTTTGATCTTATCGAGCATGGTGAACTTCGCTCTGCCTGCCGCGATGCGGTCCGCTTCGACCTCAACTGTGCGGAGGATATCCTCGAGGTTCTCGTTCAGCTCATCAATTGTAAAGGTATTGCTCGGGTGGAACGGAAGCGCGATCATCGGCTTAATGCTGCCAAGATCCACATAGACGCAGCCGTCATAGTAGGTTACGTCTGCAGGATTCAGTTCCTTATAGTCATCCGGTCTTCCGTGGGAAGTCAGGAATTCTTTCGTATCTTCGTCTGTTCTCCATACGGAGGACAGGCAGGTCGTCTCTGTCGTCATGACATCAACGCCGTTCCTGTAGTCAGTGGTCATTGTGGAGACGCCGGGGCCTACAAATTCCATGACCTTATTCTTTACATAGCCTTTCTTAAAGACTGCGCCGATGATCGCGAGCGCGATATCCTGCGGGCCTACGAATGGAGCGGGCTTGCCGTCGAGGTAGATTGCAACTACGCCGGGATAAGCTACGTCGTATGTATCGCGAAGGAGCTGCTTTCCGAGCTCGCCGCCGCCTTCACCGATCGCCATTGTGCCGAGCGCACCGTAGCGGGTGTGGGAGTCGGAGCCGAGGATCATCTTGCCGCAGCCTGCCATGGTCTCACGCATGTACTGGGGGATGACTGCGATGTGCGGGGGTACATAGATGTGGCCATATTTCTTCGGGGCTGTCAGACCGAACATGTGGTCATCCTCGTTGATCGTGCCGCCGACCGCGCACAGAGAGTTGTGACAGTTGGTCAGTACATAGGGAAGCGGGAACTTTTCCATGCCGGAAGCTCTTGCTGTCTGGATGATGCCCACGAACGTGATGTCGTGAGATGTCATCGAATCAAATCTGATGCGCAGGTTATCCATGTCATTGGAAGTGTTGTGCGACTTCATGATGGAATAGGCGATCGTTCCTTTTTTGGCTTCTTTGGGATCCGCCTTTTTGCCGGTCAGCTGCTCAACTTTGGCAGCTTCCGCCTCGGGGACGATCTCCTTGCCGTTTACCAGATATACGCCGCCTTCATATAGTTTTATCATTTTGATCCTCCTCTGAAAAAATGTGCATTTAGGTCAGCAACTTTTAGTTACATAGTACAGTCAAATAATAAATGTAATGTGACTCATTTATGACAGTTTCGTCATATAACTGTTCTATGGATGAAAGTATACAACAAAAATCGACATTCGTAAAACATTTGATATATTTCGGTCTGCAAGAAATGCGATATGGAATTCTTTTTCAATTCTGACAGTTTTGTAAGGAGAATATCATTGAATTGTCAGCTTAATTTGTTAAAATAGAAAGTAAGATGCCGGAAAAATTTAATGTCTTAGGGAAAGTTACTGACTGTCATAGTAAAAATATTATACCATGGAGACAAAACAAGTATTTTCCTTAAGAGTACAGCACGTTTATAATTATAGTATAAGAAATTCGTAAACAAGTTCATGATTTCTTTTCCGGCAGCCGCACCTCATGCGGCAGAAAGGAGTAAATGTATGGAAATTCTCAAGCCTGCGATCGCAGGAACATTGGAATCCAGCGACTGCCTGGTCACGGTCGAACCGGGAGCAGGAGAAGTGTGTCTTGATCTCGAGAGCTCAGTTATTCGCCAGTTCGGACCGCAGATCCGGAAGGTGATCGCGGAAACACTTGAGCGTCTCGATGTGACGGACGCGAACATCAAGGTGGTGGATAAGGGCGCTCTTGACTGCACGATCAAGGCGCGTGTGGAAGCCGCCGTTTTCCGGAGCAATGACGTCATTAAAGATATTCCGTGGGGAGGTGCTGTCAGATGAATCCTGCTGAAAATCCAAACAAAAAAAGACTTCGCAGAAGTATGATGTTCCTCAACGCCCAGAAACCAGGCCTCATCAAGGATCCTTATGTATATAAACCGGATTCCATTATGCTGGACCTGGAAGACGCGGTCGCCATGAAGGAGAAGGATGCAGCGCGTTTTTCCCTTTTCCACGCTCTGAAGGAGATCAATTACCGCGGCGTTGAGCGCGTCGTCCGTGTAAACGGTCTTGATTCGGATCTCTGGCAGGAAGATATCCTGTGCAGCGTTGCGGGCGGATGCGATTCCATCCGTATCCCGAAGACAGAGACAGCGGATGATGTCAAGAAGGTAGAGGCGGTCGTGGAGGAAGCCGAAAAGCGTTACGGCAGGGAGCCCGGCAGCGTCCTCATCATGGCGGCCCTCGAGTCCGCCAAGGGCGTCCTGAACGCCATGGAAATCTGTACGGCCTCGCCCCGCCTGTTCGGCATCGCCCTCTCGGGCGGCGACTACACCAAGGATCTGCAGACCGTCATCACGGGCACGGGCGTAGAGCTTATGGGTGCCCGCCAGCATATGATTATCGCGGCGCGCGCTGCAGGCGTACAGTGCTTCGATACTGTCTGGACGAACCTCAATGACATGGAAGGATTCCGCAAAGACGTTGAGACGATCAAGGCCATGGGCTTTGACGGCAAGTCCCTCATCAACCCGAGGCAGATCCCGATCGTGCATGACATCTATACGCCTAGCGACAAGGAAGTCATCTTTGCCGAGAAGGTCGTGCGTGAGATCGATGAGAAGAGCGCGCAGGGCATCGGCGTATTCACAGTAGACGGAAAGATGATTGATATCGCTTTCTATGACGGTGCGAAGCGCACGCTCATGCTTGCCAGGGCAGCCGGCAAGTACAAGGGCGATCTGTAAAAGGAGGTAACGTGCAATGATCAATGCTGTAGGAAGAGAAATTCCTGATGAGATCTTAAGATTAACCGGAAAAGAGCCGTTCCAGGGCAACCACTATAAGGAAGGCGTCCCCTTCCGCCGCTATGCGCCGATCATCCGTCCCGTCATGGACAACCAGCACAGCAAGCTGGTCAAGGACATCCATGAGGCCCTTGTGAAATGCAAGGCTCACAACGGCATGACCGTCAGCTTCCACCACCATTTCCGTGAGGGCGACCACATCGTCAACATGGTCATGGAAGAGATCCATAAGATGGGCTTCAAGAACATCACGCTCGCCGCAACTTCGCTCGGCAAGGCGCACGATCCGCTCGTCCCCATGATCGAGGACGGCACCATCACATCCATCCAGGCGTCCGGCGTCCGCGGCAAGATCGGTGAAGCGATCTCCGCAGGCAA
>JAZRKZ010000322.1:0-3193 GCA_045646565.1 Lachnospiraceae bacterium | reverse complement strand
TGCAAAGCTGTATTGTCTTCCTAAGACCGCTTGGCCTCCGACTTAGATCTTGGTGGGATTGAGGGACAGATTCTGTTCCTTCGCCATCTTGATGGATACCGGCGCGAACTCCGTCAGATAGGTGTGGCAGCAGAGCGGTCTTCCGCAGATGCCCATACCGCCGAGGATCTTGGTCTCGTCGCGCACGCCGATCTGGCGAAGTTCGATCCTTGTGCGGAAAATTCCCGCCAGGTCCTTGACCAGATCGCGGAAATCGATGCGACCGTCCGCCGTGAAATAGAACAGTACCTTGCTGTTATCGAAGGTGTACTCCGCCTGGATGAGTTTCATCTCAAGACCGCGCTCCGCGATTTTTTCCTTGCAGATCTTGTACGCTTCCTTCTCTTTCCTGCGGTTCTCCGCCTCATGCTCGTTATCCTCGGGCGTCGCCATACGGATCATATCTTTGAACGGCTGCGGGACTTTCTCGTCCTCCATCTCCATCGGACTGAGGACGACCGTGCCGTACTCGATGCCGCGCGCCGTCTCGACGATGACGTGGTCGTTATAATGAACGTCAAATTCACCCGGATTAAAATAGTAAATTTTACTTACGTTCCTGAATTTTACTCCAATAATCGTTGTCATGTGTGTTTCCTTTTATTCCTTCATATTATCTGCAATCAGCAGAAAGAGGAGTTCAATGGTAAGCTCGAAGTTGACATTTGCCCGGATCCTGGCTCCGGCCCTGGCAATCGCTTCCGTGATATCGCCGAGCCCTTCGTAGGAACAGATCTGCGCCTCGCGCTTGATCTCAGAAATCTCTTTCCGAAATACCAGGCCGTCCGTATCCTTCGTCGCCTTATAGAGCAGGACATCCCTGAACCATATGGTAAGAATATCGAAGAACGCATCAATATTCTTCTTTTCATCCGCGAGCTCACGGACTGCCTCCACGATCTCGCAGACCTCCATGTCTCCGGACTTCTTGATCAGGCGGATCGTTCTGTCCGCCATTACTGCAAAATCATCCCCCGTCACACTCATTCTCGCTCTCCCGATGTTTCCCTGTGCAAATGCCGTCGCGATATCTGCCTCATAATCCGGCAGCATCATTTCATTCATGAGATATTTTCTGACCTCCCTGTCGGGGACAGCCTTGAGATTCAGCCGTACGCAGCGTGACAAAATCGTTGAAAGCAGTGTATCCGGACTGTTTGCCAGAAGAAGAATGACCGCGTAGGCCGGCGGCTCCTCGATTGTCTTTAGGATCGCGTTCTGGGCCTGCGGGTTCATTTTTTCCGCCTCGTCAATAATATAGATCTTATATCTGCTCTCGTACGGCTTTATGTAAACGTCATCCACGACCTGCCTGCGGACCTCGTTCACGGAAATGAGCGCCGGCTTTTCATGGGTCACATAGATAATGTCGGGATGATTGCCGGAGAGGGCTTTTCTGCAGGAGGTACACGCAAAGCACGGCTCGCCGGTATGCCTTTCGCAGTTCAGCGCGGCGGCATAGATAGATGCGAGCAGCTTTTTACCTGATCCCTTCTCCCCTGAAAAGAGATAGGCGTGGGATACTTTTTCAGCTGCCGCCGCGTTCTTCAGATGCCTTATGATGTCCTCATGGCCGACAACGCCCTTATATCCCCGTTCATCCATTTCAGGTTCTCCACCTCCGGTCATTTATTTGCAAGAATAAACTCCCGGATCTCGCTTATACAGTCTTCGAGTTCTCCGTCATTTGCAAATCTCCGGGAAATCCCCGCATCCACGATCTTCTCCTCCGAGAAATCTTCGCTGTCCGCAAGGAACCGGCGGCACATCTCGTGATAGCGCGGCGTCTCCTGCTTCTTTTCGCGCTTCATCGCGCGCGTGAGCAGGTTCTCGTCGCTCACACTGATGTAAAGCGGCAGCACACGGTCCGCCCCGTAGTAAGTCCGGAGCTTTTTATACGAGACCAGCGTCCCGATCGCCAGATAGTCCATGTGCGCAAGGTCAAGCCCTTCGTCCACGGTACAGTAGGTCCACGGGCCTGCGATCGTCTGGTATGTGCGCTCCTCGATCACTTTTCCGGCAGCGCGAAAAGCGGCGAGGGCTGCCTCGTCGACAAAGTGATAGTTCTGCCCGTCCGTTTCGCCGGACCGGATCGGCCGCGTCGTATATAAGATCAGATCGGTGAGTCCCAGGCTCCGGTCCGCAAGAAGGATCTCATGGATCTTGTCCTTGCCGGAGGCGGATTTTCCCATGATATAAAAAATCTTTCCCATAATTAATCTATTGTATCGAGAAAAATATGAGAAATCAAGAACTTCATCCATCTTTACCGGTGACAAAGTAATATTTCACAGTATTTTCAGTAGCATTTTCCCACGAACGCAGTTAAGATGATAATGAACGCGCTCCGGGACCTTCACGAGGCCGGAGCGGCGTCAGCAATATGGAAAGAAATCTTCCGCAAAGGAAGTTTTTGCACATGAGGATATAATATATGAAGAAAGAACATCTTGTCATCGGCATCTGCGCCCATGTTGACGCGGGAAAGACCACCCTCTCCGAAGGTCTGCTCTATCTTGGCGGCAGTATCCGAAAGATGGGCCGGGTCGATGACCGGGACGCTTTTTTAGACACAGATGAGATGGAACGCGCGCGCGGCATTACCATCTTCTCAAAGCAGGCCCAGTTCACCTCCTCCTCGGCGGAAGGGAACGAGCGCACCTACATGCTCCTTGACACGCCGGGACACGCCGATTTTTCACCGGAAATGGAGCGGACGCTTCAGGTCCTTGACCTTGCGGTCCTGGTCATCAGCGCCGCGGATGGCGTGAACGCCCAGGTGCGGACCCTCTGGAAACTGCTCGAGCACTATAACGTGCCTGTCATGATCTTTGTCAACAAGATGGATCAGATGGAAAGCATCGGCCTGTACCGGGAAAAACGTACCGAGCTTCTTCTGGAAATCCAGGAAAAGCTGAGCGGAAATGCGCTGGATTTTTCCGCCTCGAAAGACAAGGAGGATGTCAAAGAGTATGCGGAGAGCATTCTCGCGGATACCTCTCTCACTGAGGCTCTCGCGCTCTGTGACGAAGGCCTGCTCAACAAATACATGGACGGCGAGCCCCTGACGTATATCGACGTCCGACATCTCATCGCCGGACGATTGGTCTTCCCGGTCTTCTTCGGCGCGGCCCTGCGTATGGTACAGGCAGAC
>JAZRKZ010000321.1:0-6098 GCA_045646565.1 Lachnospiraceae bacterium | reverse complement strand
CAATGAATATCTGTCCTCCAGTCCGAAGTACAACCTTCTCTACAACGCGTTCGGCTGGGAGGTCCCGACCTACGTCCACTGCCCGCTGATCACGGACGAGAATCACGCAAAGCTGTCCAAGAGATCCGGCCACTCCTCCTTCGAGGATCTGCTCGATCTCGGTATTCTGCCGGAAGCGATCGTGAATTATGTCGCGCTCCTTGGCTGGAGCCCGGAGGACAATGAGGAGATCCTCACTCTGCCCGAGCTCGTCAGCAAGTTCGATTACAGGAAGATCAACAAGAGCCCGGCGGTCTTCGATATGAGCAAGCTCCGCTGGATGAACGGCAAGTATATCGAAAAGATGGATGAGGAAGCGTATCTTGAGAAAGCTCTTCCGTATGTGGAAAAGACGGTGACAAAGGTCGCGGACAAGAAGACGCTGGCGGACCTTGCCAAGAGCCGTATCGAGACGTTCGAGGATATCCCGGAGCTCCTTGGCTTCTTCGAGGAGGTGCCGGAATACGACGCTTCCTTGTATGTGCATAAGAAAATGAAGACGACTGTCGAGCTTTCCCTGGATGTCCTTACCAAGGTCCTTCCCTATCTGGAGAGCCTTACGGATTATACAAATGACGCCCTCTATGCGGCGCTGATCGCATTTGCCAAAGAGAACGGGCTGAAGAACGGACAGGTCATGTGGCCGATCCGCACAGCGCTCTCCGGCAAAGCTCAGACGCCCGGCGGCGCGACACAGCTCATGGAGCTGCTCGGCAAGGAAGAGTCCGTTGCGCGCGTTACGGCTGCCATTAAAAAGCTTACGAACTGAAACTTCCCGGGCGGGAGCGGCCTGGCACAGCATTTCGCTGAGGCCGCCCCATAAGCCGTGACGCGGGAAGCTTACGAGGACACCAGACCATGACCTGCCGGGATAAAAGAAAGCGGGTCTTTGTCTTTTACACATATGTGGAGCGAAGACCGGCGGAGAATGAAGTTCGCATATTGTCAAAACGAATGAGTTATATGGGTGGGAGACTGCTGACATACGCAGTTTCCCGTCTTTATCGTATCGGCAGCCCGGAACTCTCAAGAAAAACGGGAGAGCACGGGAAACCGTACTTCTGCGATCATCCGGAGATCTGTTTCAATATCAGCCATTCGGGCAGTATCGTCGTGTGCGCCGTCAGCGACTATGAGATCGGCGTCGACATACAGGAAAAGAAAGCCCGCTCCATCGACCGGATCGCGGAGAGGATCCTTCTGCCGGATGAGTACGGGCGGTTTCTTTTAAGTCCGGACAAAGAGGAACTCTTTTTCCGGATCTGGGTCATGAAGGAAGCTTTCCTCAAGTGGACCGGAGAAGGAATTACCCGGGAGCTTCGGGGACTTCCGATGAACGGATGGCATGAGTTCATTCACATTGACAGAAAGTACGCCGCCTGTGTGTGGGCGGAGCGGCCTCTTGAGGTCGTGACAGTACCGGTCGCGGAGCGGGATCTCATCTCCTTTGAGACGACTGCCGCTGCCCGACGCGGGAAGAAGATATAGAAAGGTTTAGCATGGACGAGATTACAAAACGCCGAACGTTTGCCATCATCTCTCACCCGGATGCCGGTAAAACGACACTGACAGAAAAATTCCTGCTTTACGGCGGAGCAATCAATCTTGCCGGATCCGTCAAGGGAAAGGCGACCGCGAGACATGCGGTGTCCGACTGGATGGAGATCGAGAAACAGAGAGGTATCTCTGTCACATCTTCGGTCCTTCAGTTCAACTATGACGGTTTCTGCATCAACATACTGGATACGCCGGGACATCAGGATTTCTCGGAGGATACTTACCGTACGCTGATGGCGGCGGACTCCGCGGTCATGGTCATCGACGGAGCGAAGGGCGTTGAGGCCCAGACGAGAAAGCTCTTTAAGGTCTGCGCGCGCCGTCATATCCCGATTTTTACGTTCATCAACAAGATGGACCGGGAGACCCGCGACTCCTTCGAACTCGTCGATGAGATCGAGAAGGAACTCGGCATTCCGTGCTGTCCGGTCAACTGGCCGATCGGTTCCGGAAAGGCTTTTAAGGGCGTGTATGACCGCGGCACCGAGAAACTGCTCATCTTCCATGATACGCTGAAGGGAACGAAAGAGGGCGAGATCGAGGAGATCGCCATGGACGACGCGGCCGCCTCGGGCTTTGTTTCCGCCGATGAGGAGGAACTTCTCCGCGAGGAGCTGGAGCTTTTGGACGGGGCTTCCGCCGAGTTCGATCAGGACCTGGTGAGCCGCGGCGAGCTCTCGCCGGTATTCTTCGGTTCGGCGCTGACGAATTTCGGCGTCGAGACCTTCCTGCAGCATTTCCTTAAGATGACGAATCCGCCGCTTCCGCGTATGTCATCTGCAGGCATGATCGATCCGCAGACACATGACTTTTCCGCCTTCGTCTTCAAGATCCAGGCCAACATGAACAAGAATCACAGGGACCGCGTCGCCTTCATGAGGATCGTGTCCGGTCATTTTGATGCAAATATGGAAGTCTACCACGTGCAGGGCAGAAAAAAAGCGAGACTGTCCCAGCCGCAGCAGATGATGGCCGACGACCGCCACATCGTAAAGGAAGCCTGGGCGGGCGATATCATCGGCGTGTTCGACCCGGGGATCTACTCGATCGGCGACACCGTCTGCATGCCGGGGAAGGATTTCAGGTTCGGCGGGATCCCGACATTTGCACCGGAACACTTCGCGAGAGTGCGCCAGGTCGATACCATGAAGCGCAAGCAGTTCACCAAGGGAATCGAGGAGATCGCCCAGGAAGGCGCGATCCAGGTGTTCCAGGAATTCCACACCGGCATGGAAGAGATCATTGTCGGCGTGGTCGGCGTTCTGCAGCTCGACGTTCTGCGCTTCCGTCTGGAGTCGGAGTACAAGGTCGAGATCCGCATGGAATCGCTGCCGTACGAAGTCATCCGCTGGATCGAGGATCCGGACAGCGTCAATATCGTTGCTCTCGAGGGCACGACGGATATGAAGAAGGTCAGGGACATGCGCGGGAATCCGCTGCTCCTTTTCGCTCATGAATGGAGCGTCGGCATGACGCTTGACCGCAACAAGGGCCTTCGGCTGACCGAATTCGGAGGCTGGGATTCGGAAGATCAGGCGTAAAGGCAGCCTGCCGGCGTGTCGGAGCGAATATGACTTGTAATTAAAAGGCTTTACTGAAAATGCGGGGGGGAGTATAATCCTCTTGATAAGAGTTTCATGGGAGGGCGTAAGATGCCAGAGAGTGGAAATATGTATACAATCAGAGAAGATGATGTGACCGGTACAGTCAGGGTCGCAGACGAGGTCGTCTGTGTGATTGCGGGGCTTGCCGCCACAGAGGCGAAGGGCGTAGCCTCTCTTGCGGGCAATATCACGAATAACAGTATTCCCAAAAAGGGCGCGAAAGCCCTGTCCAAGGGAGTCCGTGTGGCTCTTTCAGAGGGAACGGTGATTGTGGATCTTGCTCTTACCATTGATTATGGCTACAGTGTCCCGGAAGTCAGCCGGGATGTGCAGGAACGTGTCAAGACCGCGATCGAGAGCATGACCGGCATTGAAGTCGGCGAAGTGAACATCCGCGTTGAGGATGTCCTTGTTGACGAGAACTGAAAAACGGGGCGTCATACCCGTAACGGAGTACAGGTATGTATAGCGGGATATGTTCACATACTGCTATGCATACTTGTATTGTGCTTTTGTGAGATTAAATGGAGAAGAAAAGTGAAAAGAAGAGAACTTCGCGAGCATCTTTTTAAACTGGTATTTATCTACGCTTTCACTCTGGAAAGGGATATGAAGGAGCAGATAGAACTCTATCTGGAAGGGATCGAAGGACTTCTCGACAAAGACAGAGAGTATCTGGAAAAGAGATTTGCCGCTGTCGCCGCCCACATTCCGGAGATTGACGCCGCGCTCAACCGGTCTGCCAAAGGATGGAAGACGACCAGATTCGTCAGCAGCGACCTGGCGATCCTCAGAGTCGCCGTCTATGAAATGCTCTACGACGAGGATATTCCCGAGAAGGTCGCGATCAACGAAGCCATTGAGCTGGCCAAGATCTACGGCGGCGATGATTCACCGTCCTTTATCAACGGAGTGCTGGGTCAGATTTCCCGGATGCAGGTGAAGACGGAAGCCGGCCCTGCCGCAGAGCCGGACGCGAAAGATGCGGAAGCCTTAGGAATCAATGAATAACGTATATTCTGTCGGACAGATCAATAATTATATCAGGAGAATGTTCCAGCAGGATATTCTTCTTTCCAGAGTCTATGTCCGGGGAGAAGTATCCAATCTAAAATATCATACATCCGGCCACATCTATTTTTCACTGAAAGATGAGACCGGCACATTGTCATGTGTTATGTTTGCCGGCATGAGAAGAGGACTCACGTTCCAGATGAAGAACGGGGATAAGGTCATCTGTGCCGGCAATTTTGATGTCTATACACGCGGCGGCAATTATCAGATGTATGTGAAGGCGATCCGGCTGGAGGGGGCAGGAGTACTGTACGAGCGTTATCTGAAGCTGAAGGCCGAGCTGGAAGAGATGGGGATGTTCGATCCGGCTTATAAGCAGCCGATTCCCAGATACGCCCGGCGCGTCGGGATCGTCACGGCGCCGACCGGCGCGGCGATAAGGGACATTCAGAATATCAGCTCACGGCGAAACCCGTATGTGCAGCTTGTTCTGTATCCCGCGCTCGTCCAGGGCGACGGCGCGGCGGAATCGATCGTGCGCGGTATTTGCGCCCTCGATGCCGCCGGCGTCGATGTCATGATCGTCGGACGAGGAGGCGGGTCGATTGAGGACCTGTGGGCCTTCAACGAGGAGGCGGTCGCAAGGGCGATCTTCAACTGCCAAACGCCGGTCATCTCGGCGGTCGGCCATGAGACCGATACGACGATCGCCGATTTCGCGGCGGATCTCCGGGCTCCGACGCCGTCGGCGGCAGCGGAGCTTGCAGTCTTCGACTATAGTGAATTTGCAGACTCGCTGAACGTCTATCAAAGACGGCTCAGGCAGGGGACCGAGCGGCGGATCCTGAAAGCCCGGGGGGACATGCGGTTCTATCAGGTCCGTCTAAAGGCTTTGAGTCCGCAGAATCGTCTAAATGACAGGCGGCGGCAGCTCATGGATATTGAGAGCCGGATGGAGACGATCATGCAGCGAAGGATCGCGGATGACCGGGCCCGCGCGGAAGATATATCCCGCCGGATGTCGCTTCTTTCAGAGAGGATCCTCAGGGAGCGGCAGAAGAAGTATTCGATGCTGATCGAGCGCTTCCGCGGGCTTAATCCGCTGGATCGTCTGAAGGCAGGCTTTTCTTTCGTTTCCGACGAGGAGGGGTGCGCCGTGACAAAGATATCGCATGTAAGGGCCGGTCAGACGCTCGATATTCATGTGACTGACGGCCTTATTAGGGCCGGCGTGCAGGAAGTGCGGCAGATCCGCAGGTAAGGCCGGGCGGGAGCGCGCCGGATAAAACGTTCGATGAGGCTGACACAGAACGGGAGATATCCCGGAATCGGAGGAAGCATATGGCAGAAGAAAAGAAAGAACTGACCGTCGAGGAGAGCTTTGCGAGACTCGATGAGATGGTGAAAAAGATGGACAGCGAGGACATCACGCTCGAGGAGTCCTTCCGTCTCTACGAGGAGGGGATGAAGCTCCTTCTGGCGGTGGGAGGCAAGATCGACGCGGTCGAGAAGAAGATGCTGGCCCTCACCCCGAACGGAGACGAAGTCCCGTTCGAATAAGAACCGTATATTGGAGGAATACATGAAAAAGAGATTGGACGTTCTGTGCGTGGAGCGGGGACTGGCGCCGTCCAGGGAGAAAGCGAAGGCGATCATCATGGCAGGAATCGTTTTTGTCGACGGGGCGCGCGAGGATAAAGCCGGGGCATCCTTCGAGGAGACCGCGGCGATCGAGGTGCGCGGGACGACACTGAAATATGTCAGCCGGGGAGGACTCAAACTGGAGAAAGCCATGGAGGTGTATGAGCTTGATCTGACCGGGAAGATCTGCCTTGACGTCGGAAGTTCGACGGGAGGATTCACCGACTGCATGCTGCAAAACGG
>JAZRKZ010000320.1:0-3928 GCA_045646565.1 Lachnospiraceae bacterium | reverse complement strand
TGGCACTCGCCGCAGCCGCCCTTTTTCAGAGTGTTCTGAAGATTCTTTGTGTTCAGGCTCTTAACATGTTTCACGGTTTCAGGTCCTCCTTATTCATTTGGTGAACAGTATATCACATGTATTGTTACCGCACAAGATATGATCTTTTACTTTTCGTGCCGTCTTTTGTACCAGATACTCTTTTTCTCGCGGACTGATTCAAGATACAGGTGGATCATTGCCGCGATCGACGCAAGTCCGGTGCCAAAGAAGAGTACCGGCCTCGAATTGTCGCCGGTCTTCGGCTGTGTTCTCTTCGCGCTCTGGGAGCTGCCGGATGAACTGCTGCCCGAGGACTTGCCGGTCCCTGAAGACTTACTGCCGGATGAACTGCTGCCCGAGGACTTGCCGGTCCCTGAAGACTTGCTGCCGGATGAACTGCTCCCTGAAGACTTGCTGCCAGAGGAGCTGCCCGAGGATTTGCCGCTCTGGGAGCTGCCGGATGAGCTGCTGCCTTGAGACTTGCCGCTCTGGGAGCTGCCGGATGAGCTGCTGCCTGAAGACTTGCCGCTCTGGGAGCTGCCAGATGAGCTGCTGCCTGAGGAACCGCTGCCCGAGGAGCTGCTGCCCGAGGAGCTGCTGCCCGAAGACTTCTTTTCATCCTTCGTGACTTTTGTTCCCTTGGTATCGGTGTTGCCGATC
Organism: Lachnospiraceae bacterium; assembly: GCA_045646565.1. GTDB lineage: Bacteria > Bacillota > Clostridia > Lachnospirales > Lachnospiraceae > Chordicoccus. The sequence goes on along the minus strand of JAZRKZ010000320.1, from coordinate 3,247 downwards.
ATCTGATTGGAGCCTGGTCCCGCAAGCTTTTTTTCAGCCTCGACCACGATCACTGTCTCTTCGGAAATCTTACTGACCGTCTTGAGGCCTTCTGCCTGCGTCACAACAGCGTTTTCAGCAGAGGTCGTAAGGGCTGCGCTGGCAGTGAGTGTGTTATCTCCCGCGCTGCCGTCCGAACCGACAACAACGTCGGTGGCTGCAGGAATCATCGCCATTTCCGCTTCCACGGCCGCGAGATCTTCAAGCGGGTTCACAACCGTTGTGTTCTTGTCCGCTCGTTCCTGCGCTGCGGCAGGTTCTTCTTTCTTCTCTTCTTCCGCCGCTTTCGGAGTCTCATTGGAAACTGCTGTCATCTCGCCGGCTTCTTCTTTCTTTTCAGCCGGAGCGGCACTGGCAGTCTTCTTCCCGGAGGCCGCTTCATCGGCGCCCTGCACGGACTCCTGCGCGGCTGCCTGACCGCCCTTGGCAGCGTCCGTCTCCGTTCCTTCCGCCTCTTTCGTTCCGTTTTCTGCCGGAGCGGCATCTGCCGCCTCTGCCTCATCCGCTGACGCGGACTCCTCTTCCCTGGCGGATTCTTCCTCAGAGGTCTTCTCTTCGGCTGTTTCCTCTTCGACGGTCTCTTCCCCGGCTGTGTTCTCTTCGACAGTCTCTTCTTTGGCTGTTTCCTCTATATCTTCAGAAGCCTCCTCATCATTGGAGTCTTCCTCCTCATAATTTTCTACAGGCGCCGGCACCGGTGTTGCCACAGGAATCTCGGTCGGCTCCGGAATCGTAATTTCCGGAATCACCTTCTCCTCTGCGCCGGCTTCTGCAGGCGGAGTCGGCGTGATGGACCCTGTCGGAGTCGGAGTGATCGAACCTGTCGGAGTCACCTCCGCTGTCACAACCGTTTCAATCGTTGCAGCCTGTGTCATTTCAGGTGTTGCGATACCGATGTTGGCTGTCAGGAGAAGGCCCGCCGTAGCAAGGATTCCTGACCTGCGCAGTGTTTCTCTTTTCATGTGAATACTTTCACCTCTCCTTAATATTACGAAACTGTCCGTTGAACTGAACAGTCACGCCTCGGGCGTGGCGCTCTCGCGCATTCCATCAAGTACGCATGGGCGCCCGAATACTCTCATACAGAATAGAGTGTAACACATCACGAAAGGAATTTGAACCTTTAAATCAACATAATCTGGTGTTTTTTTGCGTACAACCGACTAAATATAGCGTTTTGCTCAATATTGAAAATTGATTCGGATTGGGATACTATAGTAATGGCGCGCGGTGACGCGGCAAAGCTGCATAAAGAGCGTACGCTTCACTGCCTGCGCGCATGAACGCCAGACGTTCTATATATTATATGCAAATCCAAGAGGTGGCAACGTGCATTACTTCATCCTGAACCCAAGCTCCCAGTCAAAAGGAGCAAGAAACAGTTGGTCGATCATTATCAAGGAACTCCGAAAAAGAAATATTCCCTATAAAGTCTACTCTACCCATTACACGGGACACGCGACAGTTCTCGCCTCGCAGATCACAAAACACGATCCGCACGCAGTGATCATTGCTGTCGGCGGCGACGGGACGATCCACGATATTCTCTGCGGGCTGCACAACATCAGCACGATCACGTTCGGCGTCATCCCGTCCGGCTCCGGCAACGATTTCGCCCGGGGCATGCACATCTCCCAGAAGACAGAAGACGCGCTCCGCGCAGTCCTCGCTCCGAAGAGATTCGTGCGTATGGACATCGGCACGATCGCCGACACCAATCAGCGGTTCGGCGTGAGCTGCGGCATAGGCTACGACGCTTCCGTCTGCCATGAAGCCCTCGAATCGCCGATCAAGACGTTCCTCAACAAGACGAACCTCGGTCAGCTCACCTATGCGGTCATCGCCCTCAAACAGATCTTCCTGTATCCGCCCTGCGAGATGACGATCGACCTCGATAACGGGCAGCACCTTCACTATAAAAAAGCCTACTGCGCCGCCATCATGAATCAGCCCTATGAGGGCGGCGGCCTGAAAATGGTCCCCTACGCGCGCTCATCCGACGGTTATCTGGATGTCATGGTCGTTGGCGACCCGAGCAGGTTCAAAATATTCACGATGCTGCCGACCGCATTCTGGGGCATGCACACGCATCTTTCCGGGTTGGACTTCCTGCGCTGCCGCGAGATCCGTATCCGTACTAAAAACAAATGCCCGATCCACCTGGACGGTGAATCGGGCGGTATCGGAGACGAGCTTCACGTCAGACTCGTACCTGAAAAGCTGAAGGTCATTACCGGTTAGGCCCGGCCGGCGCCGGTCTCCGCAAGGAGTCGTGTCAATTGAAGCCCACGAACCTCTGCGCGATGGTGTAGACCATGACTGCGGTCCTGCGGCCAAGTTCGGTCGGCAGGTTAAGACCGACGCCGAACATTGTCCTTCGGATCATATTATATAAAGTCTTGTCCTTAGCCTTAAGATCTTCCCAGAGCTTCTTCTTATCCGCAAGCGACTCCGGCGTGTTCTTCTTCATGAGCAGGATCGAAGATACAGTCATCATGATATTCATATAGTGAACAAGGAATGTAAGATGTCTCTTTTCGGTCACCATGCTGGGCTCGTAGCGGTCGATCATCTCCCTTGTTACCCGCAGCTGCTGATCAAGACGCGTCAGCATGACCGCCTCGTTGACGCTCTGTCCTTCCCGGCCGATAAAATAACGGTACAGCGGCGTGTTGAGATAGTACATGGTCTTCACATAGATCATCGGCGTGAACGCCATCAGGTTATCCACATAGAAGCAGTGCTCGGGCAGCACGAAACCGCAGTCGCGGAGCATCTGTGTTCTGTAGATCAGGCTGTGCATGAGAACATAGCGATTGGCCGGAAGATCTCTCTTTATATCAGTCCAGGTGAATATCTTCTTTTCCGGAAGGTAGCCCGTATAATGCATGACTCTCTTGTGCTTTGCGCCAAGCTTGTCATAGACATAGTTGCAGATCATCGCGTCGAGTTCCCTGCCCCCGTTCACGATCTCCTTCAGAACTTCAATGACTTTCATATAGGAATCATAGGCCAGGAAGTCGTCGCTGTCACATACCTTGTAATAAAGACCTGTCGCTTCCCGAATGCCCGTGTTGACCGCACCGCCGTGGCCCTTATTCTCCTGGTGGATCGCCCGCACGATGCCCGGATATCTCCTCTCATACTCCTGCGCGATCGCAAGAGTCTGATCCTTTGAGCCATCATCGATGACAAGGACTTCAACATC
>JAZRKZ010000319.1:0-5270 GCA_045646565.1 Lachnospiraceae bacterium | reverse complement strand
GGATGGCTGATTTCGAACCCGCTGCAGTTCATTATGGGGTTCGCAATTATCAAATTTGCTGTTGAGGCTTTCGGGCAGATCGACGGTTGGAGCTACGGACAGCTTGCCTTCTTGTACGGACTGTCCGTGATATCGCATGCGCTTTCCATGATCTTTTTTGTGCAGGGCTGGTTCATGGGATATTACGTGATCGAGGGGGAATTTGACAGATACCTGACAAGGCCGCTCGGGGTGCTGTATCAGTTCTTTTTTACAAATATCAATATCTTCGGAGTGACGGACCTCATCCCGGGCATTCTTGTTTTTCTATACGGATGTGTGAAATGCGGGATAAGGGCAGATCTCCTCTTTATCCTGCAGGTGGTCATCATGCTCATCGGAGCCACGCTGATACGCGGAGGCATCTATATTCTGCTCGGCAGTACATCGTTCCATACGAGAAGCGCCGTGGACTTCGGGCAGTATACGCAGGAGATCATGGACAAGACAACGATGTATCCCATGTCCATGTATCCCGAGAGTATGCAGTTTGTTCTGACGTATCTGATCCCTGTCGGCTGGGTATCATTTTATCCGGCATCGGCGTTTCTCGGGATAGACAGCAGGTATAACGGAATGATGGTTCCGCTTATTACATTTGCAGTGGGAATACTGGTGATGCTCGCTTCTGGGGCTTATTTTAACCTGGGACTCAAAAAATATGAAAGCGCAGGGAACTGATTATGATTGACGTACAAAATCTGTGCAAGGATTATGTGCTGAAGTATAAGGAACCCGGCCTTAAGGGAGCACTGAAAGGCCTGGTGAGGCCGAGACACAGGATCATACATGCGGTAAGAGATCTGTCGTTTCACATTAAGGCAGGAGAGATCGTCGGATTTATAGGCCCTAACGGCGCGGGAAAAAGCACGACGATCAAGATGATGTCGGGGATACTCACGCCGACAGAGGGAAGAGTGTTGATCGACGGCACTGACATTTCAAAACACAGGAAAGAAGTCGTAAGGAATATAGGCGTTGTATTCGGTCAGAGATCGCAGCTCAACTGGGATCTTCGCCTTGGTGAGAGCTTTGAGCTCTTAAGACATATTTATCAGATCGACCGGGCAGATTATGACAGGACGCTTGAGGACCTCGATAAAATCCTCGGGATCAGGGAGATCATCGACAAGCCGGTAAGGCAGATGTCACTCGGTCAGCGGGTGAAGGGAGATCTGGTGGCATCCATGATCCACTCGCCCAGGGTGCTGTTCCTCGATGAGCCGACGATCGGCCTTGATGTTTCGGCAAAATACGCGCTTCGCAAGTTCATTAAGGAGATAAACATGGTCAGGAAAACAACGGTCATACTGACCACACATGATCTCGGTGATATTGAGGAGCTCTGCGAGAGGCTTATTATCATCAATCACGGCGTGATGATGGAAGACGGCAATCTTTCTGAGATTGTTGACCGGATCGCACCCTATAAAACGCTCGTCGTCGAGTATTATGACGAGTCCGCGCCGGAACATGAAAGGTGCGAGATGACGGAACACGAGGGGAATGTCGCAAAATACAGGTTCATGAAAAAAGACCTGACAGCAGCCGAGATCATTGCGGATCTCTCAAAGATAAAAACGATCAAGGATATTTCCATTGAGGAAGCCGGGATTGACGATATCATAAAGATTGCGTATGGATCGTGAGAGACGGGGGCAGTCGACATGATGAAAAGCCGCTTTAGGGATGAGACGACCCGCAGGGTGGTCCTTCAGCATATGTAGGGCGTGGAGAAAATGAGGCTGCCCACAGATTCTTTTGAGTCTGTGAGCAGCCTTTCTGTTTGAGCTGATCAACGGATGGTAACGGGTAGGACGGGATAGATCCGTTTATGACATTTTTGCCCTCAGCTCCTCGTTGGCCTTCTCAACGTTAAGTCTTGTGAGGATCAGGGTGACCAGAAGGTTGAAGCACATCGGCATCCAGAGATACATGATATGAAGCATGTTGATGCAGGATGCGCTCTGCTGTGCCGCGCCGCCGACATAGCCGGAGAAAGCCAGCAGCCAGCCCGCAAGGGCTGTACCGATACCGCCGCCGAGCTTTGTGCCGAGCGATGTGCAGGAGTACATGGTTCCGTCAACGCGCTTGCCGCTGGTAAGGTAGGTGTACTCGGAGCAGGTCGCGATGAGGGCGTTCATGTCACCCTGCAGCGGGCTCATACCGAAGGCGGCGATGGCTGTACAGGCCAGCATCAGCGGAACGGAGCCCAGGTAGCCGGCGATGACGACGCCGAGTCTGCCGAGCGTACCGATGGTATAACCGGTCAGGTTCAGTTTGTACATGCCGCCCCACTTTGCGACGAGTGTCGGCGTGAACAGAAGACCGATGATCATCGGGATGTTGATGGCCCATGAGAAAACGCCGAGCAGGTTGGCGTTCTTCAGGACATAGGTCATAAAGTAGATACCCATGTTAAGTGTAGCGGAGTAGATCTGCATCAGAATGTAGGAAGCGCAGATCATCAGGTAATACTTGTTCTTGATGAGGAGCTTGAACGCGTCGATCAGAGTGTATTTCTCCTCCTCGGTCACTTCTTTCTTGACTTCATCTTCGGCCAGTTCTTCCGGCGTCAGCTCCTTGACGGAGAAGACGGAAAGACTGTTGGAAATGATACCGACGATTGCGTAGATGATGGCGACCGTACGCCATGCTGCCGCGCCGCCGCCGAAATAGGCGACCATACCGACGGTGATCGTCTGGATCAGCATGCTGGTGCCGAACGCGAACATGAAGCGGATGGAGCCCATCTGCACACGCTCATGATTGTTCTTTGTGACAAGAGCAGTAAGTGCGGAATAAGCGATATTGTTGGCGGTGTAGAAACCGGCGTTGAGGAGTGTGTAGGCGATAAAGAACCACGCATACTGGGCTGTCGGGCTTATATCTGCCGGGATGCAGAAGATGGCAACAAGGCAGACGGCGCAGCCGAAGAAGCCGTAGAACATCCAGTGACGGGCCTTGCCCATTTTCGAATGTGTCTTGTCGATCAGAGAACCGAAGAAGATATCACTCACACCATCAAAGAGCTTTGATACGGCAATCAGTGTGCCGACGATACCGGCGTTCATTCCAACTGTGTCGGTCAGGAAAATCATGACAAAGGCGGAGAGCAGGGCGTATACAACGTTGCCCGCGTTATCTCCGGATCCGTAACCGACTTTGTTATACCATTTCAAATATGTTTTCTCTTCCTTCATAGGAACCCCCTAACATTATGATTGGAAGCGGAATGCTTCGAAATATTATGCAATACAATAATTGCCTGCTTGATCGGGCACTAAAGCCCATATATTCTTGTTCTTTCAGCTTATCTCGGGCCGCATGAGGAACACAAAATGATAGCTGTCCGAATCGATCCGGTACTCCTTGGAGAGATCCGGTCCGCAGCTCTTTGATCCGATGCCGGCCATCTTGTGGTCAATGCAGAGGACTGTACTGCCGCACGGCGTCAGCTCGTAATTATGCTTTTTCGTCTCGAGCTCTTCCTGCGTGTAGACAGAGGCGTTGAATGAGAATGTGTTCTCATCCCCGGTCGCTGCCGTGAAGGCAAGCCCTGCGCCCTCAAGGCGGACAAAGTCGCAGCCGGTGTGGCTGCCGTTTTCCTGAGGTCTTATATAGTCTTCGTGAAGGTCTGCTACGGAGGAGCGGAAGAGTCCGTGTCTGCCTGCGCGGCACTTGTCGATATAGCTTTCGTAAGGACCGACGCCGTAGTAAGTGACCTCGTTAAGGGCCGGGTCAAGGAACAACCGGAGGCCGATTCTTGGGAGCGTCACGATCTCGCGGTCTTTTTCCGCCGCTATCTCCATACGGATCTCTCCGTCGGGATAGATATTGCAAATGGCGTCAATCCGCAGTATAGGCTGCACCGACATAGCCGCTACCGACTGTCTGATTCGAATGACGACCGCCTTGTCCTCTTTTTCCCAGGCAACGTCGTATGCTCTTGTGACCGTGTGATCGAGACGTTCGAACTTCCAGCGCTCCGTCAGCGGCTGATCGTTGTCTGTCGGCGCACGCCAGAGGTTGAAATCCATAGGCGCCTTCAGCATTTCCCTGCCGCCGACCCGGAGTGAGGTGAACCGGCCGGAGAGGGTGTCGAGCGTGTAGGTAAAGTCATTGCCCTCGATAATCAGGTCTGTGCCGGCTTCCGTGACTGTCGGCAGATCACTTCCCGGTTCTGCCGTGGATGCAGCTTCCGCACAGGGGAACATAGCACAAGCCTTCTGATTCCGTTCATCAGAAGTCTGAATCTCGATGTCATCAAAGCCCAGCTCATGTCCTGCCGGTAATCCCGGAAGCGGATTCACCAGGATATAGGTGACACAGAGGAAGCACCGTCCTTTTTTCGGGATGGAAAGATCGAGCGGGATCCTGGCGAAACCGTGAGGCGGTATGCCGGGGAGGCTCATTGAGCCGTGCGTAAGCTCTTTGCCGTCCAGTGTCAGGCTGTAGTCCGCCCTCACATACGGTGACAAATCAAGGAAATCCAGATAGCTGCCGACTGTCAGCATACCCTCATCCGGGTCGTAGGCTGCCCTAAGCGGACGGTGAACATTCTTGAACTCATAAAGTCCGGTGTGCGGCGTCCTGTCGGGATAGACGAGTCCGTCCAGACAGAAGTTGTCGTCGTGCTGAAGCTCGCCATGGTCTCCGCCGTACCAGTACATGGCTTTGCCGTTTTCGGCGAGGCCCTTATAGATTCCGTGATCGCACCATTCCCAGACATAACCACCGCACAGGCGGGGATACTTCTCTGTCAGGTCTCTGTATTCCTGGAAGTCTCCGGGACCGTTTCCCATGGAGTGGCAGTATTCGACCAGGAAGAGGGCTTTATCGGGCTCCCCGGCCAGATAGTCGATGACATCGCTGAATGGCGGATACATCCTGCCGTAGAGATCGATGTTCGACATATCATATTCCCGGTCGCGCGCCGCATAATACGCGCTCTCATACGTGGTGAGCCTTGTCGGATCGACTGTCTTTGTCCACTTGAGGGATTCCTCGAAGGTACAGCCGTATCCGCATTCATTTTCCATGGACCAGACAAGGACGGAGGGGCGGTTCCTGTTCATGAAGACCATAGCGCGCACTCTGTCGAGTGTCGGTTCGATGAAATCCGGGTTATCCGCGATTCTCACGTGGGCCATCCGCATACGCTCGTTGTAGTCGTCTTCGGTGTAGCTGAGAGGTCCGGTTCCATGACTTTCGTTGTCGGCTTCGTCGAT
>JAZRKZ010000318.1:0-11883 GCA_045646565.1 Lachnospiraceae bacterium | reverse complement strand
CCGCTTATGTTTCGCGGCAGCTCCCTTTCATTATTCCATATCTGTCTGATTTTTCGGGATAAAAATAGTGACACACGTCCCCTTTCCTATCCCGGAGTCGATTGTCAGCGTTCCCCCGACAATTGTTTCGATCCGTTTCCTTACATTTGCAATGCCGACATGGAGTTTCCCGTCATTTTGGACATCGTCGATGTCAAAGCCGACGCCATCGTCTTCGATCCGGATCATATAGCCGTCGTCCGTTTCTTCCGATACGATGCGAACATACCCGCCGTCCTCCTTCTTGCCGACCCCATGCTTGACGGCGTTCTCCACGATCGGTTCGACCGAGAACGCCGGAAGTTCAAAATCAAGCGTCTTTATATCATAGATCACTTTAAGGTCATCCTGGAACCGCATCTCCTCGAGACGAAGATAACTTTTCACATGCTCCATCTCCTGCACAAAAGGAATACATCCCCTGCTCTCAAGAGCCGCCATATTGCCTCGCAGATAATCCGAAAAGCTGTCGATCGCCGCCTGCGCTTTGGACGGTGAGCTGCCGATCAGATAATAAATCGAATTGAGGACATTGAACATAAAGTGGGGCTTGATCTGTGAGATGATCAGACGGATCTTCATATCGTCCACAAGCTCCCGCTCTCTCGCCAGTTTCATGTCCCGGGTCACGATCTCCTCCTGCTGCTGTATAAGGTCCCGCCTCTGCTCCAGGATAAGAACGGTGAAACTGATGACAGCAGAAATCGCGACGGCACTGTTCTCAAGCGGTATACCGTAATGAAAGGCCTGGATGCACAGAGCAATCATCGGCAGGGAAAGGTAAAGAATGAGGACCGCAAATCGTCTTCTCCCCAGACTTTTCCTCTTGCCGAAAATGAACAGCAGAAGACACAGCATAGCTATAAAACCCGCAAGCTGAGAGATGATAAAGTAAGCACCCCGATGATATACATTTGCATCGTCAATATAATAGATCCCCCGGTTGAACAGATTGACGATCGTCATAACGCAGCCGGCAGACAACAGTACCAGGATCGGTCTGACGAACACGCTGTCACCGGACAGGCTTCTTACGTACATAGTAAAGAGCCCAAGCACAGTATAGCTCATCATATACAGAATAAAATTGGTAATGACCAGAATATCATGGACTCTCATCCCTGGTCTGCCGTCAAGCAGCCAGACCGGCGCGTCACTGGAAAGCAGGACAGCCGTCGCGATCAGGAGCCACAACATCCACTTTTCCGAAGTCTCTTTAATGCCTCCGATTATGTAAACACAAAATGCGACAAGCAGGGCAAATACCGCCCCCCATATTTCCAGCGCGATGAAAAATCCTGTCAATGTCAGCTGCATATCGTTTCCCTTCATGCACGAAGACGCCCTGCGTTCTCCGTGTTGTCCCGCCAATCCTTAAAAAGTGTGCGTCATGTGCTTTATTGTATCACATTTCAGACAATTTGTCTTGTATCAAGAGAGCCGGTAGCGCGCCTTAGGCTTTTTCCTTACAAGATTCATTTGCCAAACATATCCGCCGGTTGTATAGTATGTATTATGGATAAGATAACGAATAATACATTACGAATTACGACCGGCGCCATGATCCTCGCGATCTTCGCCATACTGCTCCTCCTCAACCGCCAGACCGGCGGTTTCTTTGAGGGTCTCTTCATTTACATTCTCCCCATCCCCATGGTCATCTATTCAGCCAAATTCGACGTAAAGAGCGGGCTTATGGTCTTTGCGGGCATGTGCGCGTTCGCGCTGTTCTTCGGAACGCTGACTTCCATCTTTTACGGCGTGACCTCCGCCCTGCTCGGACTGATCTTCGGTATGTGCCTGCACAAAAAGGTCGATCCGACTCTGACGATGTTCATCGTCATGGGGATGTCCGGAGCTTTCATGCTCATAAGCAACCTCGCGCTTGCTTCCGTCTTCGGCATCGATCTCGCCAAAGACATCGAGCTCATGAAGACCTCGATGACGGAGACGTTCACAAAAGCCAACATCGATGTAACGCAGGATGCGTTCAAGCTGCTCTTCAGCGATGACTCCCTGCTGCAGATGATGGTCTACGGCATGATCCTCGCAGGTCTTGTCGACGGTTTCATTGTCTACAGGCTGAGCATCATGATCCTGTCCCGTCTGCGTTACCCGCTGCTAAAAGCCAGGCCGATCGCGGAACTCTATCCGCCGAAATGGACCGGCGTGCTGGCCCTTGCCGCCTACTTCTACGGCTCGATCGCCTTCCGCAACCCGGACGCCACGCAGCTTGCCCGGAATGTATCCATGTCCTGCTGGATCGGCGCTTACCTCTATCTCCTCGTGTTCGGCATCATTGCGTTCGCGCTCTTCTTTAGCAGAAGACTTCGGCTGAACAAGACCGTGGTCGCGCTTTTGTGCCTCCTTGGCGCATTTGTCCTTCCGCAGATCCTGGTCATTCTGGGGTTCATGTATATCACGTTCAGTCTGCACGACCAGTTGATGCAGCCGCCGGCCGGCCGGTGAGTTCATCATTTCGGGAATTCGCCGCCGGAAATTTTGGGCAGACAGTATCCTTAATTGAGATGGACCGGGATTCGTGTTATACTGATTACAGTGTTCCGGTTGCAGGAACACTATATTCCCAAGAAACGAGGCGAAGGAAATGGCTGAGAAAAAGATTCCTGTAATTACGATCAATCGACAGTATGCGGCATACGGAAGGACAATTGCCGCGAAGGTCTCAGAGAGACTCGGCGTCCCATACTATGACAAGGATTTCGTGACAAAGACCGTTGCTGAAAGCGGTTTTGACTTCGAAGCGGTCACGAAAGACGGCGAAGATATTACTTCCGGGAACAAGTGGTTCAACGATATCATGAACATAGCTGTCGGCACCTACCCGGACTATATCATGCAGCTATTCCGTGCGGAACGCGATGTGATCCTGGATCTCGCGAAATCTCCCTGTATCATTATCGGCCGCTGTGCGAACCACGTACTGCAGGAAGCCGGCGTCCCCTGCTTCAACGTATTCTGCTATGCCGCCCGCAAAGCGCGCATGGCTCATGCAGCCGAGCTGAATGAAGCGAAGGATATGGATCTTGCGAAGTATATCGATATGCGCGATACACACAGGAACAATTTCTACAGGACGTTTGTAGGAACCGATCTCGACGACTGCAGGCAGTATAATCTCTGTCTCGACACCGGCGTGATCTCGCCAGATCTGTGCGCGGACATCATTGTCAGCATCATTGAAAAGCTGTAAATTGATAAATTTTGTAAATTATAAGACCACCGAACAGGCGGCTCACATGCCGACCGTGTTCGGTGGTCCTTTTATACTCACGCGTTCTCCGGCATCAGTCCTCCGCCGGTCGCCCAGACGATATGCGTCGCCCCGGCCATGGATCCTGTGAGGCCGTGTTCCCGAATATAACGCTCCCACTCGTTTCCGCCCCGGCCGATATCAGACAACCCGCGGAACCCCGCGCATGCGGACGGTTCGAGCCGGATACCGCATGTATCCATCAGCATGGACTGATACTTCAGCAGATTCTCATCCTTCACCGTGAAGGCTCCTGAGACCAGATGTTCCATCATGTGGCACACAAAGCCGGACGGACGGCCGACTGCAAGCCCATCCGCGATTGTCTGCCCGGTAAGCCCGATGTCCTGCACACAGATCCCGGCATGCTGTCCGCTCGCCATTCCCAGCAGGAAGCAGGGAGCTTCCGTCGGCTCCGCGAAGAAGCAGTGGACATTTTCGCCCATCAGCTCCTTAAATCCGAAAGTAATTCCGCCCGGCGCGCCGCCGACGCCGCAGGGCAGATATAGAAAGAGCGGATGCTCCCTGTCGATAGGGATATTGACTTTCATAAGCTGCACCTGAACACGCAGGGCAGCCGTGGCGTAGCCGAAGAAGAGATCCTCCGAATTTTCATCGTCGATGAAAAAACTCTTCTCATCCGCCTGCGATTCTCTGCGGCCGTTCTCCACGGCCTGTCCGTAATCCCCCGCATACTCTTTCACAATGACGCCTTCACTCCTCAGGAGGTCCTTCTTCCACTGTTTTGCGTCACTGGACATGTGGACGATCGTCCGAAATCCGAGTCGGGCTGCCATCCGGCCGATGCTGATCCCCAGATTGCCCGTCGACCCGACCAGGATCGTATATTGACTGTAAAAATCCCGGAACTCATCCGAGTCGATCTTTCCGTAATTGTCCGTCGGCCAGAGCATGCCGGCCCTCTGGGCCAGCGTCTCCGCGATCTTCAGCACTTCATGGATACCGCCCCTCGCTTTTACGGAACCGGCGATCGGGAGTCTGGCGTCATCCTTTAAATAGACCCTGCCGGCGATGCCCGCGCCTTCGGAATTCAGGGAATCCCTGACTGCCTCGATCGGAATAAGTTCTGATTCGATGACGCCTTTTTTGGACGCCGTCTCCGGAAAGGCGGAGGCAATATAGGGCAGGAACCGCATAAGACGGCTCTGCGCAGCCTTTATATGAACGAACTTGTAACCGTTCACTGTGGCTCTCGGCGGGACCGGCATAAGATCCGGGTTCAGCCAGACGGTCTCATTTCTCGTTTTCAGACTTTCGATAATATCCATTTGCTCAATCCTCATAATACACTTCACCATCTTCGATCGTCAGGGTGACATACTCTGTCGTATAGTAATCGCCGAAGATATCGTTGATATAGAACCCGTACAGATATTCGCCGTCAGGCAGGATCGTAAAGCCCATCTCGTCTTTTTCGGAGTATATGTATGAGTCTCCGTAATAATATGTGTCGCTTTCCTCAAAATCATATGTATAACAGTAATAGAGGGGAACGATACTGTCGCCTTCTTTGAGCTCCAGACGTTCTCTCGCCGCCACGCCTTCTTCACTGATACCGTCCCATACGCCCTGCCATGTGACTTCGTCCGTCCGGTAATCATATGTAAAACGAAGATAGGTCTCCCTGCCGTTCAGCTCGATTGGCGATGTGTAGATATCATACCCTTCGCACTCCTCGACAATATAGACTTCCAGCTCCTGTCCGTCCGGCAGACAGAACCAGTATCCGTCGAAGTTATCACTGAATTCGCCTGTCTCGAAATCCATGTAAAGATCTGCCGTGATACCGAGATCAATGAGTTCTTCCGTCTCATCCGAGACCTGCAGCACATAGGCTTCGACAGAGGACGTATTGTTCAGCCCTTCTTCGCTGAGAACAAAGCCGTAATAACCGTCTTCGTCAAATCCCGGCTCCTCATCAAAGCTGATGGCAGCGCTCATACCCACATCGATCGCGTCGTCAAGGAAATCCCAGTCTGTCGCGTTCGGCGTCTCGCTGTTGTCGTAATAATAATCGCCGGAATCACTGTCGTAAAAAAGACTCGACATGAACCAGTCGATAAGACCCATGTCCTCGTACTCGTCGCCGGAATAGTCGGACACACTTCCGTATGCATAGCCGTAGGCGATCTTGTCGACAAGGCCCATATAGGCGGTGCTCACGCAGATATCCCTGAAGATTGAAAGCTCCGAAGAACCCTGGACCTCGAGCGGATAATAAACGGATAGACCGCACGCATCCGGATGGTCCCTGCCGTTCCTCTTGTAGCAAACCGCATAAGTAAGAGCGCTCTCCGCCTCCGCCACATGTTCGGAATACCCCTCGCCGGCGCGGATCAGGCTGCCAAGGTCCACCATATTGGTATAACCCTCAAGTCGGTTATTTCCTCCGAAGTTATCGCCGGATGTGATTTTTCTCGAGATCTTTGTATACTCTTCGACACTGTCTGTCATAGAGTAAATATCCTGCGCATACGCGTCGAATTTCTCGAGCAGAGGCGCGATCCTTGTAAGATCGATGCAGGAAATAGTCGCCAGTCGTATGTCAAGCGGAGACGTACATGCTTTTATATAAGAATCACATACATCTTTCGCGATTTCCGGCATATCCGCATCGGGATGCGCGGCAAGATAATCGCCCATCGCTTTGTAATCCCAGCCCGAATCATCTTCGGTCTCCTGCGACGCGATCATATAATCCGCATGAGCCATGAGTACCGAAGCCGCCTCGATCGTACTCATGAGACAGGCGTCAAAGCCGATGAAACGGAAAGAATCTGTCATGGTCTCCCGGACATTGAAGAGGGCCGCCTCGATTTCCTTGAGGAGCAGGCCGTCCTGTCCGAACTGCTCGTCGAAGCAGACGCCGCCGATACTGCCGCTGCCATGATTCCAGAAAATCAGCGCCATGTTGGATGCGGGATAGTTCTCGACACCCCATCTCAGGAAGGAAGTCAGCGTCGAAGCGTCTCCCATGCTCCCCTTTTCCTCGCTGCCGACCTTCGTGGTCTTTCCGTCGGCAATGACATATCGCTCAAGATTCTTTGCGCTGACGCCGGATTGCCACCGATAAGCGCCGCCCGTCTGGACGATGAACCGGACGTTGCCGCCCGCCTGTGACCGTTCCATCTCCTTCATGTCCGTTGTGCCCGCTCCCGCGTCCGACTCCAGGTCCGATCCGCACAGATAGACGAAAACGCTCCAGCTCTTGTCTTCCCCCATCGGGGTCCTGGACGTCCTCAGGCTGCGCTTCAGCGTCACATAGTTCGTCTCCGGACCGGCCGGCTCCGATGTGACCACGGAATCTGCCGGCACATTTTCCTGCTCCCTGACTCCTCCGCATGCGGCTAAAGCAGCGATCACGAAGAAAATCAGGATGAACCTGATACTGTTCCCCAGTTTCACAGTCCAATCCTCCATATAGTCATTCTTCCTTTATTGGCCGGGCAGATATCTGTCCGGCACCGCTCACTCCCGGCGCCGCCTTCATCTTACGTTTCAGATAAGGTAAAGGCGGACCCTACGAAAAAAGCGGCGTCTCATTCACGACGCCGCTGCGATTCACCAAAGGCTTTTGATCAGACAATGGTCAGAATATCAGAGAAGCCTGTCACATCGAATATCTCCATGATATCGGAACTGACATTGCTGATAACCATCTTGCCCTGCTTGTTCATCTGCTTCTGAGCCGACAGGAGAACACGAAGACCTGCAGAAGAAATATACTCCAGACCCGTAAAGTCGAAGCTGAGAGCCTCTATCCCGTCAAGGCTCTTTTTCAGTTCGTCCTCGAGCTGCGGTGCAGTCGTCGTATCAAGTCTTCCACTCAGTTTTATGACCAGTTCTTTATCATTTACGTTCTTTTCGATCTTAAGCATCGCATTCCTCCACATTTACTTAATTATTTTCTTTAAAATCAGAGTATTCTTTTTATCTGCATACTCATATTTCACATCATCCATACTTTTGCGCACCATGAAAATGCCGAGACCTCCGATCTCGCGCTGATCGGCCGCAAGAGTGACATCGGGTTCCCTCACTTTCAGCGGATCGAACGGGATACCGCCGTCAATGAACGTGATCGCAGCCTGCCCGGGGACGCTTTCTGTATCGATCCGAACGGTCACATTTCCTTCTCCCTGACCGTATGCATACTGCGCGATGTTGACAAAAATCTCTTCCACGGCAACGTCGATCTGCATCTGGACTTTCAGGGAACAGCCTTCGTTCTCCAGCGTCTCGTCCACAAATGCCATGACCTTATTCAGATTTTCAAGTCTGGCTATGACTTCAAGTTCTTTCAAATGCTCTTCCTTTCCGCAGGAGGACTTCATCCGCCAACTGCTTCCTATTTCAGATGGTTCTGCCGCATTTGCCGCACATTGAGAATTCCGCCAATCACCGCTGCCTTGTTGGAACCTGATATTTTATTTATAGCAGATATCCGCGGATATTGTCAACCTGCCCGGCTATTTTCAACTGGGCCTTCAAGTCTCGCCGGGCTCTTTTAACTTCTGCAGCCAGTCGTCAAAGCCCTCTCCTCTGGCCGTAAAAGCCAGCGTACACCTTTCGCCGCCAGCCTTCACCACCTTGGCGTACAGGTCGAATCCGGCGTCAATAAGCATATCTTCACCGACGCAGACCGGCTCGGTCATACGGACATCCGCCTGGCTCTCAGACACCGCGAGTATTTCTCCGGTGCTCACTTTCTTCCCCACTGCTTTTCCGTTCAGCGAGCGGATCTTCACACGGACCGGTTCCGAAAGCTCCGTGAGCGAATTCATAACGCCCCGGATCCGCATATCGTACTCTCCGCCGATGCCGGTCACATGCAGAAGACTCATATCTCCGTGAACGCCCTTCACCGTATAGGAAAGCAGCGATTCGATCTCAAGCTCGCAGGAGGATGCTTCCATCACAGCAGATGAGATGAGGATCATCCCTCCTGTCGTAAAGCTCTCGATCCTGCCGGTGAGATTGACCGTCTGCCCCATGACGCCGTATTTGGTCCGCTTCTCCGAACCGATATTTCCCAGGATCACGTCGCCGGTATTGATACCGATCCCCATTGAGAGCAGCTCGTAGCCCCGCTCCGCGTTCCATACATTGACCGCCTCCATACGGTTCTGCATGGCGATCGCACAGGCGACGGCGTCGGACGCATGCGTCTTCGAAGCGGCCGGCGCTCCGAAAAGTATGAACATACCGTCCCCGAGGAATTCGATGATCGTCCCCTTAAAACGGCAGATCTCCGCGTACATCTCCTCGAAATAGTGGTTGAGCATCGTGATCAGGTCTTCCGGGCTCATCCTCTCACACATCATGGTGAAGCCCCGCAGATCGCTCATGAGGATCGTGACGCGCCGCCGTATACCGCCCATTTTCATACCGTCCGGCGTGTCCAGGATTTCCTTCACAATGTCATCCGACAGGTATCGGCCGAATGTCTCCGTGAGCAGTTTATTGCGAATTTCAAGCTTTGTATTCAGTGTGCGGATCTGTTCCATGGCCCGCATCGCGTCGCGGAGTTCAAAGAGTTCGGTGACGTCACTGATGCCGAGGACAACGCCTTTCAGAACTCCGTTGTCATGGAGACAGGACGAAACGACCCTGAGCTGTTTTTCCACGTCTCCGACATAATACGGAACATATCGCTCCTGCCGGGCCATACGGTTCCGCACCGCGTCCAGCACCGTCTCCGTGAACGCATCGTTCCTCTCATCCATAAAGAAGCATCGGGCAAATGAATTTCCGGCCAGCTCCTCCTCCGTCTTCCCAAGGATAGAAAGGACCGCGCTGTTGGTCATCTCTATGATGCCCTTATGGCTGATGGCCATGACGCCCTCAGACATATCGCGTATTACACTTTTCTCAATCGTCGCCATCCGGTCCATGTCCCCACCTTTGCCGCGCACATACTTTTTGCGAGTTCCGTTCTCTTCCGCTCACGACCTCAGCCTGACAGCCATCATCGTGATATCATCGAACTGCGGCGCGTCGCCGGCGAACTCCCTGACCGCATTGTTCATGTTGGCAAGCAGCGTCTCCGTATCAGCTTCCGGATCGCTGTTCAGCACCTTAAGCATACGGTCTGTTCCAAACATCTCATCTTCTGTATTGATCGTTTCGGGAACGCCGTCCGTATAGAGGAAAAGCGTACCGCCGCGTTCAAGCTCGAACTCGTATTTCTTATACATCATCTCCGGCATGCCGCCGATCACGAAGCTGTGTCTGTCTTTTAATATGCTGAACTGCCCGCCGCTTTCCCTGATGATCGGATATTCGTGCCCCGCGTTCGAGGCGACAACATGCCCTGTGGAGATCGTCAGGATCCCGAGCCAGGCAGTGACGAACATATCCTCCTCATTGTTCTTGCAGATCTGATCGTTAACACGTGCGAGCACCTCATCCGGGTCCTTACACAGCATCGCGTTATTGCTCACAAGGATCTTAGACATCATCATGAACAGGGCTGCCGGGACTCCCTTGCCGGAGACGTCCGCCATGACCATGGCCAGATGGTCATTGTCGATCAGGAAGAAATCATAGAAATCTCCGCCGACTTCCTTGGCCGGATTCATCGTCGCGAATATATCGATATCTTTCCTTTCCGGGAACGGCGGGAAAATATTGGGCAGCATATCCGCCTGAATACGATTCGCCAGCTGCAGTTCTGTCCCTATCCGCTCTTTCTCCGCCGTGATCTTTGTGATGTGCTTTATGTATCTCTGGGTGCTTGAGGACAGTTTTGCAAATGATTCCGCCAGCACCTCGATCTCATCATCCGTCCGGTATTCTTCCTTCATCGTAAAGAGAGGGTTGCTCTCATTGATTTCCGTAACGCTTCTGGTCATCAGATTGAGCGGTCTGACGATGCGGTTCGCGAGTGTAAGCGCGCCGGCAAGAGCAGCGGCAGAAGCGAGTATCAGCAGGACCAGGACGCTGGTCTGGCTCCGGCGCGCGCTCTTATGAAAAGTGTCCACCGTCTTCGCTATGGTCTCATCATGCTGGCCGAGCATCATATCGACCGGAGCATGGATCGTTTTCTGATCGATAACGGTGACAAGCGCCCATCCGACCGAGCTGATCGGCGCGACGGCCATATAATAATACTCTCCGTCTATGGAAACAAGCGCAACGTCTGTTTTCTCCTTCATTGCCTGATTGACGAACGCGGCCAGATCTTCATTTGCAGATACCCGGAGATCCTCCGAACTATGAGTCGACGCTGCGGCGAACACGCCCTCCTTTTTCGGGGAGAAAGCCACATGTCCGTTGTCGTCTATGATGCAGACGAAACCGTCACGATTTCCGGTCTCCTGGATCGCCTCATCCATGGCGTCAAGAAACACTTCGGAACCGACTACAGCGATCAGCTCACCGTTATAGTAGACCGGGCAGCTGCACACTATTTCCAGTTTTCCAGTGAATATATCTTCCTCAAGGCCGGAGAAATACAGATCTCCCTTTTTCACCGCGTTCGTGTACCACGGTCTGTGCGTCACCGGTATGCTGATCAGCTTTCCGTCTTCGTCGTATTTGCCGGCCGGATTTTTATCGACAATGATGAGGACGCCCTCCGGTATGGCGACAAAACAGGAATTTGCCTGATCGATCGTCGTAAAGACGCCGCGCATGGTCGACGACTGACTGCCGAACAGACCAATCTTGTGGGCAATGTCCGGATCTTCTGTATCCACGCCCTCTTCTGTAAGAAGCTGGACCGTCGTTGTCCCCTCCAAAGAAGCATCCGGCCAGGAGACCGCGCGTTCAATCACACTGTCCCGGCGTTCGTAGAGATCCTCCATGAGATTTGCCAGCATTCGGACCTGCCCGCCGACCTCACGGAACAGATCGTCCGCGATGTAGGCTTCGAGCTCCGTCTGCCGCGTCATTGTCGAGTCGATCACGGCTTCCATGACAGTCGAGGTGCTGTCCCTGATTGCCTCCTTCTGTTCACTGTTCGTCTGTGTAAAAATCGATGTCAGCGATCCTGACTGATAAACAGCCGCCAGCGTGAAGACGATAACGATCGCAATGATCGTAAAAAGAACAAGATTGAATATCTTCTGCTGAAGTCCGCCAATGACCAGATTCCTTATCTTTTTCATATACTGCTCCTTAAAACATCCGGTATAAAGGACCGATCAGGCCGCATGGCCGGAACATCATGTCCGAAAGCACATGTCTTCGGCCATCAGCACACTTTTGGCCTTCCGGCGTCCTCGATCAGAGCTCTGGCTTTTTCCTTCTCCGCCCCTGTCAGCTTCTTTCCGCCTTTTTCCGCCGCGTCAAGCTTCGCGACCATCTCGCAGGCTCCGAGATAATCCTTTGTCAGATCGCGCAGGCGCGTCGCCAGATGTCTGAGACTTCGGATCACAAGGCCCGGCTGCGTCTTAAAAAGGGTTTCAAGCTCCTCGTCCGTAATTTTCCGAAGGACTGTGTCATCTTCCAGAATAACTGCAGCGGTGCTGCGCGGCAGTTTCTCAATAAGACCCATCTCACCGAAGAAATCGTTCTCCATCAGGCGGACAAGCAGCTTTTCGTTG
>JAZRKZ010000317.1:0-14207 GCA_045646565.1 Lachnospiraceae bacterium | reverse complement strand
CTTCATGCCCGTTCCGAGCCGGCTTACTTCCCCCATAGAAATATCCCGAACACGTACAGGCTTTGCCGAGCCTCCCTGTCTCCGGGGTCCCTTTTTAGAAGAAGAGCCCTTTGCATCGGCCTCTTCCACAAATGTATTCCATTCCCTGCACCCGGGGCACTGCCCCATCCATTTCGCGGACCCATATCCGCAGTTCTGACAAAAGAATACCGTTTTTTTCTTAATTGCAGCCATATTATTTCTTGATGATTTCTACATTGACAGCGGATGCATTTGCAAGCTCAACGCCGAAAGAAAGCTTCCCGCCGAGATTCGTTTTCTGTTCGCCGTGTATATTGCCCCCGAGCACGATCGTATATTCCGTCTGCGGCTCCGCCTCGACAGTGATCTGCGCATCCTCCGGTCCCTCGACCGAAAAGCTGATACCCCGGGCGGTATACTTAAGCCCCGTGACGACTGTTCCCGGGACCGACTCGTAGACGAACATCTCGTTACGCTCAAGTCTTGTGATTCCCGAAAAAGTCTTGACCTTGTAGAGGTCGCCCTCGTGCTTGAAGTCAGATACCTTCGTTTTTGATGCAAGTTCATAGTTGCCAAAGCTGATACTTCCGTCATCTTCCGTGCGGATCAGTTCATTGATAACTGCCATGGTAAAACACCTCATAAAATTGTGTATGTCAATGTTACATGCCAGACGACTGCGGGATGAATGCACGTCCCGGTCAGTCCCTGTTATTTATGTGAAGATGCAAATGCAATCTCGCCCCGGACCACACGCACCGTCACTTCATCTCCTCTTTGGACCTCACCGTTCAGGATCATGTCCGACAGCGGATTCTCGATCTTTTCCTGAATTTTCCTTCTCAGCGGACGCGCGCCGTATTTCGGCGAGAAGCCCGCGTCTGCGATCTGCTTTTTGACCGACGGGGTGATCGTAAGGTCAATATCCATCTCCGTACGCGCCCGGTCAATGAGCTCCTTCGTCATAAGACCGACGATCTGCTCCACTTCTTTTTTATTGAGCATCCTAAAGACAAGGATCTCGTCGATACGATTCAGGAATTCCGGCTTAAAGATTCTTCTCACTTCCGCCATGACTCCGGTCTTCATGCGCTCGTAATCCGCCTGCTCGTCATCCTTCGCGCTGAAACCCAGCCGTTTTGGCTCCACGATCGACTGCGCGCCGGCGTTGGAAGTCATAATGATGCAGGTGTTCTTAAAATCGACCTTCCGTCCGTGGGAGTCTGTGATATGTCCCTCGTCAAGGACCTGCAGAAGAATATTGAAGACATCCGGATGGGCTTTCTCGATCTCGTCGAACAGTACGACGCTGTAGGGATGGCGGCGCACCTGCTCCGAGAGCTGGCCGCCCTCATCATAGCCCACATAACCCGGCGGAGAACCAATCATCTTCGAGACGCTGTATTTCTCCATATATTCCGACATGTCGACGCGGATCAGGTTCTGTTCGGAACCGAACACCGCCTCCGCGACAGCCTTCGACAGCTCCGTCTTGCCCACGCCGGTCGGTCCGAGGAAGAGGAACGATCCCGTCGGCCGGTTCGGATTCTTGATGCCGACGCGACCGCGCTTAACGGCGCTCGCCACCGCTCTGACCGCCTCGTCCTGTCCGATGACTCTCTTATGGAGCTGACGCTCAAGTCTCGCGAGCCGCTTCTGCTCCGACTCCGCCAGTTTCGCGACAGGGATCTTTGTCCAGTCTGCGACGACTCCCGCGACTGAATTGGCGTCGACAACAAGCGTCCGCTGCCTTGCGCCTTCTCCCATCTGTCTCTTCAGTTCATCGATCTGCTCTTTGACTGCCTTTTCTTCTTCCCTCAGAGAACGCGCAGCGTCCATATCGCCGGACACAATAGCCCGCTCCTTGAGCTCCCCGAGTTCCATGAGCCGCTGTCTCTTCTCGACAAGCCGGTCCGCCCCCTTAAAGTCGCCGAGCCGGATCTTGGAGGCGGCCTCATCGATGAGATCGATCGCCTTATCCGGGAGGGACCGGTCGCTGATATATCTCTCGGACAGGTTGACCGCCGCCCAGAGCGCTTCATCCGCAATCGATACCCCATGGTGGGATTCATAGTAAGGGCGCAGACCTTTCAGTATGTCAAAGGCTTCATTCTTCGTCGGCTCCTCGACCATAACGGGCTGGAATCTTCTTTCAAGAGCCGCATCTTTCTCAATATATTTCCTGTACTCGTCAATCGTTGTCGCGCCGATCATCTGGATCTCACCGCGTGACAGCGACGGTTTCAGTATGTTGGAGGCGTCGAGCGCTCCCTCCGCGCCGCCCGCTCCGATCATCGTATGGAGCTCATCGACGAATAGAATGATGTGCGAATCTTCGGTGACCTCCTTGACGACATTTTTAATCCGCTCCTCGAATTCGCCGCGGTATTTTGTTCCCGCGACCATTCCGGAGAGGTCGAGCATGACGACCCGCTTATCTTTCATCTGTTCCGGCACGATCCCCCAGGCGATTCTCTGGGCGAGGCCTTCGACGATCGCAGTCTTGCCGACGCCCGGCTCACCGATCAGGCAGGGATTATTCTTCGTCCGTCTGCTCAGGATCTGCATGACGCGGCCGATCTCTGTATCCCGTCCGACGACCGGATCAAGGAGACCTTTTCCGGCCTGCTCCGTCAGATCGCGGCTGTAGCGGTCCAGCAACGGTCCGCTGTTGTCCTGCTGGCCGGAAGGTTTGGCGCTTGCAAATGCCTTCTCGTCGAGTCTCCCCTCCTCCCCCATCGCGGCGATCGTGTCCGCGTAGAGTTTTCTGAGGTCGACGCCCATCGTGTGCAGGAGCTTTGCCGCCACACACTCATTGTCTTTCAGGATTGCCAGCAGAATATGCTCCGTCCCGGGTTCGCCGGAATGCATCGACCCCGCAAGCCGGACAGCGCTCTCAAGCACACTCTCCGCTCTCGGCGTATAAGCCGCCTTATCCATCAGGGCAATATTTCCCTGCGGCGTGATCAGACTGTCGATCAGTTTCATCAGCCTGTCTTTCGTCACGCCGGCGTCCATAAGCACATAGGCGGCCGTCCCCTCAGTCGCAGTCAGAAGTCCGGCCAGAAGATGCTCTGTTCCGATATAATTCTGTCTGCAGTACTTCGCGGCCTTTTTAGCCGCGTCGATTGCCTTCTGTGCTTCAGAAGTAAAATTTTGTTTCATTTATAGTCCTCACATATCTCGTCGATCAGCGCGTGGACTTCCTCCCTGCTGATATTCTTACATCGGGCTTTCGCGAGCGTGATGGCAAGGTCACGACGAAGTTCCTGCATCGCATCCAATTTCTCTCTGTCGATGTAGACGATCGCCCCCCGCCTCCTGTCAACAGTCAGAAAACCGGCGTCCCGAAGAACCGAATACGCTTTGTTGACAGTGTGCATGTTCACGCCGATCATCTCCGCAAGCGTCCTTACTGACGGAAGACTGTCCCCTTCATGCAGGGCCTCTGTAGCTATTCCCATGATGATCTGGTTACAGAGCTGGAGATATATCGCTTCACCGCTGTTAAAATCGATTTCTATATACATAGCGCACCTTATGTCTTCCTTAACGCAAACCTGCGAATTACCGCCGCGGACTAATTCCGAAGCTCATAGACTCAACCGACGCCGATACTGCCGATTGTATAAGCATAGGACTCGCCGAGCAGCGCGTTCGTTTCCGACTTCGGCTCCAAGTGAAAACTCTGCGTATCCAGAATCTTTCCGTGAACCGTTATAAGCTGCGCAATCGCCTCATACGTTCCGTCGCCGTTCTTCACCGCGCTGCAGAAGATCGGGTAGCCATCCGGGCGGGGATCCATCTTGACATAGTATTTTCCGTCGTCATGCAGGGAAATTCGCTGGATCTGTTCCGGGATCGGCGGAAGGGTATACTGTTCGCCGCAAATGACCTTCCCCACTTCGCGGATCACATCCGGACCGACGTACAGATAAGCTTTATCCTCCGTATAGGCCGCGCCCTTGGCCAGAGGTCCGTAAAGAGCCATATAGTAGTAAATTGTCGTCCAGACAGAAACGTCGTTGCCGGGATCAAAAGCTATGCTGGTGACCCGGGCCGCTACCATAATAGCGTCCATCGGCTTCAGCATGGAAGTGAGCGCTTCGTTAAAGATGGTACTCTGCTGCTGGGTGGTATCCGTCGGGACGACCTCGACTTTGGTCCCGTCAGCCGTCTGCGTTATCTCGTTTCCCTCATCTTCTGTGTTCACTTCCTGCACAGACGACACAGTACTCCTTGTATATACAGAAGGCGACGAGGCAGATTCCGTACCTGTCTCTTTTCCACACGCGCAAAAAGCGCACGCTATGACCAGCGCCAGCACTACCGCCAACTTTTTCATCAAAAATCCCTCCATGTAACCTCAGATTGTTCGGCAAAGTATTATTCTTCAAGCGAAAACAGACCGTCTGCTGACGGTCTGCTCCCGAGAGTTCTTACATGACCAGATTACGCCTCGCTGAATTCGTCCTTGCCAGCCCCGCAGAGCGGACACTCAAAATCATCCGGCAGATCAGCAAACGCTGTACCCGGCTCAATACCATAGTCCGGAGCGCCTTCTTCTTCGTCGTATTCCCAACCGCATAAATCACATACATACTTTGCCATAGTATCCTCCTTAGGGCCTAGCCCGTTTATAATAACTGAATTATACAACAAAGGGGAATAAATGAAAAGAGTGTTTGGAGATGCCGAAAAAAGTTCCGTCAAAGAGGGCTCCTGTTTTGACAGCGTAAACGAATAAGCTCTTGACAAAACGATTATATTTGATAAAATATTTTATAATAGCTAACTAAATGAATGCAATTTAATTGCACATACGGAGGCCAACATCATGTCCGAACAGGGTGAATTCAATGCGTTAAAACTGGAGAACCAGCTCTGCTTTCCGCTCTACGCGTGCTCGAGAAGTATCGTCAATATGTATACGCCGTTCCTTAAACCGCTGGGGCTGACTTACACCCAGTATATCGTATTCCTGGTCCTCTGGGAGCAGGATGGGATCACGGTCGGCGAGCTTGGCGCAAAACTCCACCTGGACAACGGCACAATCACTCCTCTGCTCAAGAAAATGCAGGACAAGGGTTATGTGACCCGGCAGCGCTCAACGAGCGACGAACGCGTCGTCATTGTCTCTCTGACGGACAAAGGCAGGGCGCTCCGGACCGAGGCCATGCGGATCCCCGCCGAGATCGGTCAGTGCGTGCCGCTCACGACCGAAGAAGCGGATACGCTTTACGAACTGCTCTACAAGATTCTGGCCAACTTCGATCACTGACATTAAAAAAGAGGCTGTCGCATCAGATGGTCCCGCCGCATACAGCCGGATAAGCTGCATGCAGCGGCGACGCACCTTCATGCGGCAGCCTCTTTATTTCTTACAGGTTTTGATCAGGCCTCATCGATGGCCTTGCCGATATCGTTTCTCTTGTATTTATTTGCAAATGCAATCTGCTCCGTCGCCTGATACGCATTCGCTCTCGCTTCCACCAGCGTCCTGCCGAGGGCTGTCACGCCAAGTACACGCCCGCCGTTCGTCACGATCTCGCCGTTCTCATTGAACTTCGTGCCCGCGTGGAATACGAACGCATCATCACGGCCTTTGAACGCATCAAGACCGCTGATCGGAAAGCCCTTCTCATAGGAGACCGGATAGCCGTCCGACGCAAGGACCACGCACACTGCCGCGTTATCTTCGAACGCAAGCTCGATCTCATCAAGGCGGCCGTCCACACAGGCTTCCATGACTTCGATCATATCATTCTTCATGCGCGGGATAACGACCTGCGCTTCCGGATCGCCGAAACGGCAATTGTACTCGAGGACCTTCGGGCCGTCCGCTGTCAGCATAAGGCCGAAGAAGATAATGCCGACGAACGGTCTTCCTTCCGCCGCCATGGCGTCCACCGTCTTCTGGTAAATATTCGCCTTGCAGAACGCATCCACCTCTTCCGTATAGAACGGGCTCGGTGAGAATGTGCCCATACCGCCCGTATTGAGTCCTGTATCTCCATCGCCCGCGCGCTTGTGATCCTGCGCTGACGTCATCGGACGGATCGTCTTTCCGTCACAGAAGGAAAGTACGGAGACTTCGCGGCCGGTCATGAACTCTTCGATGACCATCTGATCGCCGGCGGAACCGAACTTCTTCTCCTCCATGATCATTCTTGTTCCGACTTCAGCGTCCTCCGGCGTATTGCAGATCAGAACGCCTTTTCCAAGCGCAAGACCGTCCGCCTTGAGCACGACCGGGAATTTGGAACCGGCAAGCACCCTGCGGGCTTCATCAGCCGATGTGACCGTCGTGTATGCAGCTGTCGGGATGCCGTACTTCTGCATGAGTTCCTTGGAAAACGCCTTGGAGCCCTCAAGAATGGCCGCATTCTTTCTCGGACCGAAAACTCTGAGACCTTCCGCCTCGAACACATCGACGATACCGCCGACGAGCGGATCATCCATGCCGACGATTGTGAGATCGATCGCATTTTCTTTGGCAAATGCAGCCAGCTTATCGAATTCCATAGCTCCGATGGCCACGCACTCGGCAAACTCAGAGATGCCGGCGTTGCCCGGTGCACAGTAGATCTTATCAACTTTCGGACTTTTGGCCACCGCCCACGCGATTGCATGCTCTCTTCCGCCGCTGCCGACAATTAAAACCTTCATAATCTCCTCCATATAACTCTTATGAAATGATGACATGACCATCTTTCACGGTCACTTTGCCGTTCGCGATCAGATCGATCGCCTTCGGCATGATCTTCCACTCCGCCTGCTCCATGATCCGCTGCTGCAGTACTTTCGGGGTATCCCCCTCTTTAACGGCGACAGCCTTCTGCAGAATGATCGGACCCGCGTCGAGATCCTTGTTGACAAAATGCACCGTTGCGCCCGAAAGCTTCACGCCGCGGCTAAGGGCCGCCTCGTGGACCTTGAGCCCGTAATAGCCTTTACCGCAGAAGGCGGGAATCAGCGCCGGGTGAATGTTGATGATCCTGTTTTCATAGGCGTCGATCAGGATCTCCGGGATCGTGACAAGGCAGCCCGCAAGGACGACCAGGTCTGTGCCCAGCTCGTCGATCTTATCCTTGAGGGCGACATTAAATTCCGCTCTCGTCTGATATTCCTTCGGGGAGATGACAAAGGCCGGGATGCCGGCATTTGCAGCACGCTCGAGGGAATAGACGCCCGGGTTATTGCTGATGACGCCGACGATCTCCGCATTTGTAATCTCACCGGACGCGATCGCGTCGATGATCGCCTGAAGATTCGTACCGCCGCCCGATACCAGTACCGTTACACGTAATTTGCTCATACCAACGCCACACCTTTCTCTCCGATCGTAATGATGCCGATCTCGTAAGCGGTCTCGCCCGCCGCCTCGATCGCCGCGATCGCTTTTTCACTGTCGCCCGGATCGACGGCCACGACCATACCGATACCCATGTTGTAGGTATTATACATCATATGATCGTCGATCTCGCCGGTCTCCTGCAGCAGTTTAAAGATTGCCGGGACTTCATAGCTGTCCTTCTTGATGACCGCGCGGGTGTCTTCCTTCAGCATACGCGGAATATTCTCATAAAAACCGCCGCCTGTTATATGGCTGCAGGCCTTGATGCGGATACCGGCTTTCTTGACGTTCTTTAAAGCTCTGACATAGATCTTCGTCGGCTCGAGCAGAGCCTCCCCGAGTGTCTTTCCAAGCTCCTCATAATAGGTGTCCAGCGATTCTCTGGTCATCTCAAAGACCTTGCGGACCAGAGAGAAACCGTTGCTGTGGACGCCGGAAGACGCGATGCCGATGAGCACGTCGCCCTCCGCAAGATCCTTACCGGAGATAATATCCTTCTCGTCGACAACGCCGACCGCAAATCCGGCCAGGTCATACTCGTCTTCCGGATAGAAGCCGGGCATCTCCGCCGTCTCGCCGCCGATGAGGGCAGCCTCGGACTGTAGGCAGCCCTCGGCAACGCCGCTGACGATCTCCGCGATCTTTTCCGGATAGTTCCTGCCGCATGCAATATAATCCAGGAAGAACAGCGGCTCGCCGCCCGCGCACGCGATGTCGTTCACGCACATTGCGACGCAGTCGATACCGACCGTATTGTGCTTATCCATAAGGAAAGCCAGCTTCAGCTTGGTGCCCACGCCGTCTGTACCGGAAACAAGGGTCGGCTTTTCCATTGTCTTGAATTTTTCCATGGAGAAGGCTCCGGAGAAACCGCCGAGATTCGTGAGGACTTCCGGGCGCATGGTCTTCTTCACATGCTCCTTCATCAGTTCGACCGATTTGTAACCGGCCTCGATATCTACTCCTGCACTCTTATAATCCATAACTTTCCTTTCTGCCTGAGCATTGTTTATTTTGTGTAATTCTTGTATCCGACTTCCTGCAGGCGCGCGTCCTTGGCCATGACCTGCTCTTTCATCTGCGCTGAGTAGGCTTTGATCCTGGCCAGAAGTTCGTCATCGCTCACGGCGAGGATCTTGGCTGCAAGGATCGCCGCGTTCGCGCCTCCGCCGATGGCTACCGTCGCGACAGGAATGCCGCTCGGCATCTGCACGATGGAATACAGTGAGTCACGGCCGCCGAGCGATGTCGTATGCATCGGGATGCCGATGACAGGAAGCGGAAAGATCGCCGCGCACATACCCGGCAGATGAGCCGCCATGCCGGCGCCTGCGATCACGACCTTGATGCCGCGCTCTTCCGCCGTAGAGGCGTATTCAAAGAATTCATTCACTTCACGATGAGCGGAGATGATACGCATCTCATAGGAAACGCCCAGCTCGTCAAGCACCGCTGCGCAGCGGGCCATGACCGGCATATCGGAGTCAGAACCCATCACTATACTTACTTTTGCCATACTTGCTCCTTTACTGAAACTGCGGAACCGCTCCAATCACGGCTCCGCACGGCCTATTGTTTTTCCGCTGTATCATCCCACAGTTTCCGGAAAAATGCAACAACATTATTTCTTTCGCCGAAACGGTCATTTTTCACTGCTCTCATATTCATCGAGCGGAACGTTCAGTATTTCTGTCCCCGGAAGCACAAAGCGGCCGTTCTCGATGAGGGCTATCGTGCCGCCGTCCCTTTTCAGGATCTCGATACTGCCAAGCTCATTGTAGGGGATCGTGATGTCTGTATGGCATCCGAAGTAGGCCTTAGAGATATCTGTTTTCCTCAGGGCGGAGATAGCGTTCTCCCGCGCGATGATCTCCTTGCCGTCCGGGTTATAGACCGCCTTATCCTTGCTCCATGAGTAGCATGTATCGCCCATCGCAAAATGCGGACCAGTCTTTTCCGCAATCAGAATGGGGAACTTTCCCTCGATCCCGTATTTCTTTCCGC
This sequence comes from Lachnospiraceae bacterium, assembly GCA_045646565.1. Lineage (GTDB taxonomy): Bacteria > Bacillota > Clostridia > Lachnospirales > Lachnospiraceae > Chordicoccus. Next base: position 4,825 of record JAZRKZ010000317.1, on the reverse strand, counting down.
AGACATAGGCCGTCGTGTTCGTTCCGATCGCGAATTCTCCGATCGGCAGCGTCTTATGATGGTAGAGAATCTTTTCTTCAATAAGCTCCCTGCCTTTTGCCGGATCTTCAAAATTGCTGCAGGAGTAGTCCGAGATCATTCCGTCGCGAAGCGTGATCATAAGATCCCTGAATTCATATCCCTCAAGGAAGACTTTGGAGACAAAGAGCACGCCGTTCGTCCCTGTAAGATACGGCGTTGTGAACACTTCGCCGAGCGGGATATTTATGTCCGCGACACAGTTCTCGAAAATCGACTGTTTCTCCGGATCCGCAAGGGTCTGGAGGCAGACCACGAGATCGGTCGGGTTGCCATTTGCACCTTTCACTCTGACCGCATAGCCGGTATCCAGCGCATCGATCATTTTCTGCTGGATATTCCGGTACAGGTCGTTGTCCAGTGTGTTGATCCGAATAACTTCGGCAAAAATCTCCTCAAAATCCTTCCCGATGGCCGGGACCGGGAAATCAATGATCGTAAAGCTCCGCTCCTCGCCCGGAAGATAGCGGTTCGTGATCTTGATGGCCTCGTTCCGCATCTGGGTGAGTTTTTCCTGCTGGAAACGGCTGAGCGTCACCGCGTGTTCACACGGGCCCGGCACGAACGGCTCCTCCCCGAATGTCTCGAGGACCGCCGGACCGGCGTGGCACCTGGCAAGATCGCTTACTTCCTCATAGGCTTCCTGCAGGGCACGAAGGCGCTTTGAGGCATATTCGTCGTCAAGGAAGAGGCCGATGTCATTTCTGTGATCATAATCGAACTGCATGTTCGGGATCGCGCCTGTGTATCCGTTCTTACGGTTCGAGCCCTTGGCTATGAGCCGGACCGGCGCGCGAAGGATCGTCGGCTTAAGTCCCATCCCTGCAAATTCGCCGATCACGTACCGCATCATCCTCTCGAAACCGAGTTCATAGAGAAGCTGAACGCTCTTCTTTTTGGACAGGTCAATGTTCTGCAGAATGAAGCCGACCCGAAAACCTTCTGCAAATGTATGCGCCATGCTCCTGACCGTCTCTTCCGGCAGAGAATTGATATACTTTGCGGAGGCGATAATGTCTTCATTCACATACTCTCCGTAACGGTACAGATAATCTGTCCCGGTCAGATCGGCATTCATAATGATGTCAGCCGCAAAGCATTTCTCCGGATCCATCTGGGCGCGGACGCTTTCAGCCATAAAATCAGGAAGATAATCCTCACAGTAGGACCGGAAAATGTTCCGCACCGTGCCGGCGGAGGGAAGTTCTGCGTCTGTAAAGACTCCGTAGATCTCAAGGAAGAGCTCCAGAAGAACGGCAACTCCAAGCTCATTATCCTCAAAGACCGCCGGGATCACTCCCCTAAGCTCCGCATAGACCGCGGAGAGAACAGGGCCGAAATCTGTTCCGAGCTTTTCTGCGGCATAATCCGGATTGCCATAGGATCTTCCGTAGTTCTCCGGGAGTATATCCTCGTACATTGCTCTGTTATCGGCATCCTTCTTCACAGTCAGAAGAAAAGAAGCCACCTTCGCAAAATAATCGCGGAACGGTTCAGGCGTCAGCGCCTCCCCCGGTATCTCCGCGATCCGCTCGTAAGCAAGTTCAAGTCTCTCGTTCATATGTTATTTTGTTTCTCCTGTAAATCCGGAGCTGCCACGAGGGCAGCTCCTTTTTGTTGCTATCAGCTAAGTCCCGAAAGAAAGAGACCCAGCCATCCAATCATAATGATACCTGACGAGATGGAGCCGACGACCGGCAGAATGAGCGAATTCTCCTTCTCCTTCATAGCCTTCATCCCGATATAGAACCCGTAGATCGAAAGCATCATCGCCATGAGGGCTGCTCCTCCCACCGCAGGGCCAGCCTTGCCGCCTGCTGCAAATGAGATCAGGCTGCAGATGATAAATAAGACAAAAGACGCGAGCGCCAGAAAGCAGGAAAGCCTGCCGTTCTTCGAGTACGTCCGCTCTCTGAACTTATATCGTTTTTCATTCGTCATAAACAATCTCCTCAGAATGTATTCTGGGACGGACATGTCGCTGTCCGATTGCGGTCCTTATGTATGTCCGGACACACAAGCCTTCCGATCATGCGCCGTACTGCTCGTAATATGCGTCGATCGCGGCTTTGATCGTATCGTCGATGATCACGCGGCCCTTATACTCGCGGTTATAGAGATGCTCGATCACTTCCGCCATGGTGACGATCGCCGTCGTCTTCATGCCGTATGTATCGGCGATCTCGGCAAGCGCGCTCTTTGTGCCGGTGCCTCTTTCCATGCGGTCGACAGAGACCACAAGGCCGAGTACGCTGACGTCGCCCTGCGCTTTGATGATCGGGATCGTCTCGCGGATCGATGTACCCGCCGTCGTCACGTCCTCTATGATGACCACTCTGTCCCCGTCTGAAATCGGGCTGCCGAGAAGGATTCCCTTATCCCCGTGGTCCTTGACCTCTTTCCGGTTCGACGTATACTTGATATCCTTGCCGTACTCGTTGCTGATCGCGATCGTCGCCGCGACAGTCAGCGGAATGCCCTTGTAGGCCGGTCCGAAGAGAACGTCGAAATCAAATCCGAAGTTCTGCTCGATCGCCTTCGCATAGTATTCCCCGAGCTTCGCGATCTGACCGCCGGTCCGGTAAAAACCGGTGTTGATGAAAAACGGAGTTTTACGGCCGCTCTTTGTGACGAAATCACCGAACTTAAGAACGCCGCAGTCCACCATGAACTCAATAAATTCTTTTTTGTATGCTTCCATTATTCTCCTCCTCAAGAAAAATCTCTGTCATCTTTCTCTTATCCCACACAGCCGACGATCTCGTTCACATCCCCGATCCGCTTCCTTACAAGGAAATCCCTGATGCCGTCCGCGATCTCCGCGGAAGCCTTCGGATTCCTGAAATTGACCGTGCCGCAGGACACCGCTCTCGCTCCTGCCATCATGAACTCGACCGCATCCTCCGCGCAGGTGATGCCGCCCATGCCGATGACCGGTATACGGACAGCGTGCGACGCTTCATAGACCATTCGGACAGCGACCGGCCTGATGGCCGGGCCGGACAGACCTCCGGTCCGGTTGGCAAGTGCAAATGTCTGCCGCTCGATATCGATCTTCATACCCGTCAGCGTATTGATCAGAGAGATCGCATCTGCTCCTCCCGCTTCCGCCGCCTTCGCCATCACACGGATATCCGTGACATTCGGGGACAGCTTCATGATGATCGGCTGCTTTGCGTGCGCTTTTACCGCCCTGGTGATCTCCTCCACTGCCTTCGGATCTGTCCCGAAGGCTATGCCGCCCTGCTTCACATTCGGGCAGGAAATATTGATCTCAAGAAGCGCGACTCCCTCCTCATCCGCAAGTCGGTCGACAACGCGCAGATATTCTTCCTCCGAATGTCCGCAGACATTCACGATGATCTTTGTGTCATACCGGCGAAGGAACGGCAGATCCCGCTCACAGAACACATCGATTCCGGGGTTCTGAAGACCGATCGCGTTCAGCATGCCGGACGCGGTCTCACAGACTCTCGGCGTCGGGTTGCCCGGCCAGGGGACGTCCGCGACGCCCTTGGTCACGACCGCGCCAAGCCTTGACAGATCGAAGAACTCACTGTATTCCATACCGGATCCGAATGTGCCGGAGGCGGTCATGACGGGATTTTTCAGGATCACTCCCGCGATATTCACTTCCATTTTCGGCGCTGTCATGTAAGCGTCACCTCCTTCGCGTCAAAGACCGGCCCGTCCTTACAGATACGAGCGTTGTGTACTTTGGAGTGATCGTCCACATTTGTCGTCGAACAGACGCAGCCAAGGCATGCGCCGACGCCGCACGCCATGCGCTCCTCCATGGAGACATAGCACGGGATCCGGACTTCCTCCGCATAGGCTTTGAGAGCCCTCAGCATCGGCATAGGACCGCAGGACATGATCACGTCCGCTCTGACTTTATCCGCCCGGATCGCGTCAAGGACATTCCCCGGCGTCCCAAGAGACCCGTCCTCTGTCGCCACATGGACCTCGCCCCTCATCTTTAAATCATTGAGGAGATAGGTCTCTGACCGGTAGCCGACCGCAAAGACCGGGTCCGTGAGATGATCGGCGCAGGCAAGAAGCGGCGGAATACCGATGCCGCCGCCGACGAGCAGCACTCTTTTATCTTTATACCGGTCGATCGGGAAACCGTTCCCGAGCGGTCCCAGGATCTCGATCGTATCACCTGAGGCAAGGTTTGAGAATTCCTTTGTTCCCTTGCCGGCGATCCTGTAGACCAGCCGAATCGTGCCGGCCTTATCGTCCATCTCGCAGATCGAGATCGGTCTCGGGAGGAGCCTCGAGCCGTCCGCGCTGTAAAGCGAAACGAACTGGCCGGGGCAGGCCTCGCGCGCAAACGACACCTTAAGCAGCAGACTGAATATATCGGTCGCTATCTCTGACTGATAGACGACCTCGGCGATTTCTTTTACCATAACGTTCTCCAGATCATCCGAGAGCGGCGCTGATGTCCGCTTTCATGTCAAGCACTGCCTGACGGGACGCTTCCGCATAACCGGCAGGACCGAATTTCTCATACTTTGCGTTCTTCCATGCAGCGATGATGCCGCGGGACGAATTGACGATGGCTCCGAGACCATCCTCGTTGAAGAAGTTGACCAGATCCTTGCCCTTGCCGCCCTGCGCGCCGTAGCCCGGCACAAGGATGTAGGACTTCGGCATGATCTCACGGAGACGTCTGCCCATCTCCCGGTAAGTGGCTCCGACAACGGCCCCGACTTCCGAGTAGCCTGTCTCCGGATCGATC
>JAZRKZ010000316.1:0-2863 GCA_045646565.1 Lachnospiraceae bacterium | reverse complement strand
CGACCGGTTCTCCGATCGCCCTGGTATCGGCCAAGCTCGCCACAGGGCTTACCCTCAGGGAACTTCCCTGCGGCAAGTACGGAACGCTCGACAAATATGTGCCCGACGGCGATTACGTCGTTGTCAAATTTGCCCGCTGGGCATTTGAAAAGTTCAAGGGCGTCAATGACCACCTCGGCACGCAGATGCGGGCAGTGGGCGAAGTCATGAGCATCGGCAAGAACTACAAGGAAGCCTTCCAGAAAGCGATCCGCTCCCTCGAGAAGGGCCGCTACGGTCTCGGCCATGTGAACGGCTATGACTGCCTCACGAAAGACCAGCTGATCGCCAAGCTCGACACAGCATCCAGTGAGCGTCATTTCATCATGTATGAAGCGCTGCGCAAGGGCGTGACTGTCGATGAGATCTATGAGCTGACGAAGGTCAAGAAGTATTTCATCGAGCAAATGAAAGAACTCGTCATGGAAGAAGAAGCCCTCCTTGCATTCAGGGGTTCCCTTCCGACAGATGAGATGCTGATAAAGGCCAAGAAGGATGGTTTCTCTGACAAGTATCTGAGCGAGATCCTTGAAGTATCCGAGGACGACATCCGTAATCGCCGCGAGGAGCTCGGCGTCAGCGAGACATGGGACGGCGTTCATGTCAGCGGCACAGAGGATTCCGCTTACTATTACTCCACATACAACGCGCCGGACAACAACCCGGTGAATGAAGACAAGCCGAAGGTCATGATCCTCGGCGGCGGCCCGAACCGTATCGGTCAGGGTATCGAGTTCGATTACTGCTGCGTACACGCCGCCAAGTCCTTAAAGAAGCTCGGCTTTGAGACGATCATCGTCAACTGCAACCCGGAGACTGTCTCCACGGACTACGACACTTCCGACAAGCTCTATTTCGAGCCGCTCACTCTGGAAGATGTTCTCAGCATCTATCGGAAAGAAAAGCCGGTCGGCGTCATTGCCCAGTTCGGCGGCCAGACTCCGCTGAATCTTGCGTCGGACCTCAAGCGCAACGGCGTCAGGATCCTCGGCACATCCCCTGAGGTCATCGACCTCGCGGAGGACCGCGACCTCTTCCGGAACATGATGGACAAGCTCGGCATCCCGATGCCGGAGTCCGGCATGGCTGTCAACGTCGAGGAAGCGAAGGCGATCGCGGGTAAGATCGGTTACCCGGTCATGGTCCGCCCGTCCTACGTTCTCGGCGGCCGGGGCATGGAAGTTGTCTACGACGACGAGTCTATGACAGAGTATATGAACGCGGCAGTCGGCGTCACGCCGGACCGCCCGATCCTGATCGACAGATTCTTGAACCACGCGCTCGAGTGCGAGGCGGATGCGATCTCTGACGGAACGCACGCCTACGTTCCGGCGGTCATGGAGCATATCGAGCTTGCCGGTATTCACTCCGGTGACTCCGCATGCATCCTGCCGGCGAAGCACATCTGGCCGGAGAACCTTGAGAAGATCAAGGAATACACGAGAAAAATCGCGGAGGAGATGCATGTCGTCGGTCTTATGAACATGCAGTACGCGATCGAGAATGACAAGGTGTTCGTGCTCGAGGCCAATCCGCGCGCATCCCGCACCGTGCCGCTCGTATCCAAGGTCTGCGGCATCTCCATGGTGCCGATCGCCACGGACATCATCACCGGCGAGCTGACAGGCCGTCCGTCGCCGGTCGCCGATATGAAGGAGAGAAAGATCCCATATTTCGGCGTCAAGGAGGCTGTCTTCCCGTTCAACATGTTCCAGGAAGTCGACCCGGTCCTCGGTCCGGAAATGCGGTCTACCGGCGAAGTTCTCGGCATGGCGAGGACGCCGGGTATGGCGTTCTTCAAGGCGGAAGAGGCTGCGAACGCAAGTCTTCCGCTCGGAGGCACAGCGCTTCTGTCCGTCAACAAGAAGGATAAACTGGAAGTCGTCGCGATTGCGAGAGCGCTCTATGAGATCGGTTTCAAGCTCATGGCGACCGGCGGTACCTGCGACCTCATCGAGCAGGCTCGTCTCCCGGTCAAGAGAGTCAAGAAGCTGTACGAGGGCCGTCCGAACATTCTGGACCACATGACCAACGGCAAGATCCAGCTGATCATCAATTCCCCGATCGGCAAGGACTCCGCCCACGACGACAGCTACCTGAGGAAAGCCGCGATCAAGTACAAGATCCCGTATATCACAACGATGGCTGCCGCCAAGGCCGCTGCGGAGGGTATCGCGCTCGCCCAGAAGACCGGCAGCGAGGAGGTCCTTTCGCTTCAGGAGTGGCATTCCAAAATTAAATAAGATAGCACTTTTTACATGCCGGGTGTGAGGAGCAGCCTCATAAAATGTACTTAAAGGGATGAAAAAGCTGACCTTCCGGCGAGTTGTCGGTGGCTAACTTGGTATTTGGAAAAATCGACTGCCGAAGGAGCCTGATTTCAAGGTCTTTCGGCACGCCATATAGCATGTTTTAGCGAGAGTGACTGCTTGCACACCAAAAACTAGTCTGTTTTGACACGTGAATTGATAAGAATAATACAAAATCACCTGCCCGCATTTTTGCTGGCAGGTGATTTTGTATTCGGAAGATGATTTCATTTCAACACATGAATCGAAATGAAACTTCCTAAAGACTCCAGTTGGCAAGAGCTGTGGCGGAAGCCATCTTTGGTTGGTTCCGGGTTTTTGGGGCCGCTCGACTGTCTGATTGACAAGTTGATGAGGTCTGATATTTTATTCTATCATTAATGTCTCGATGAGCTCCCACGAAATATCGTCGAGGGCCTGCTCCGTAGGCGTCAGCTCCTCGTACGGCACCATCAGGGGGTGGCGGCGGCGCGCATTGTCGCGCACGCTGCCGTAGGTCCAGCCGTAGAGGCTGT
>JAZRKZ010000315.1:0-5121 GCA_045646565.1 Lachnospiraceae bacterium | reverse complement strand
CCGGGTCGTCTCCCTGGACGGTCATCGTATTTCAATCAGACGCGTTCCTCTGAAAGATACCTATTCGAACAGTAAAGTCATTGTCCCGGGAAAGACGCTTTCTGAAATCAGCAAGATCATGAACGGCGAGATGGACGATATGGTCAATATCTTCATTACGAAGAACCATATCGTGTTTGAAATCGAGAGAACGACGATTGTCTCCCGCCTCATAGAGGGCGAATACTTTGCCGTTGACCAGATGATCTCTTCTGATTATGAGATGAGAGTCAGAGTCAATAAGCAGATGCTGAGCAGCATGATCGACAGAGCGACTCTTTTTGTCAGAGAAAATGACAAAAAGCCGATCATCATGGATTTTGAGGGCAATAACCTGAATATGAGCATCGACTCTCCGCTCGGCGCGATGAATGAGGACCTCGATATTGAAAAGGACGGTCGGGATATCATGATCGGCTTTAATCCGAGGTTCCTGCTTGACGCGTTGAAAGCAATCGACGACGAGACGGTCACTTTATATCTGACGAACGCCAAGTCTCCCTGCTTTATCCGCGACGACGAGGGGACATATACATATCTTGTACTGCCGGTCAATTTCACCAGGTAAGAAGAAGGGAAAATATATGACGGAATTAAAACTCAAAGGTGACTATATTACTCTGGGCCAGCTTCTCAAGGCGGAAAATCTCGTCGAGGACGGAGCGATGGCGAAAGAAGTGATCAGGGAAGGCCTGGCCAAAGTCAACGGAGAGACGGACACTCGCCGTGGAAGAAAACTGTATCCTGGCGATGTCGTAGAGTTCGAGGGGAATGAAATAAAAGTTGTACGTTAAATCACTGGACCTGCTTAATTTCAGGAATTATGACGCTGTTTCCATACAACTGGATCCGGGTATCAACATTTTTCATGGGGACAACGCCCAGGGAAAGACGAATATACTCGAGGCAATTTATCTCGGCGGAACTTCAAAGTCTCATAAGGGGACGAAGGACCGGGATATGATCAAGGTTGGAAGGGAAGAGAGTCATATTCGCATGCATGTGGAGAAGAATCTGAATGATTACAGGATCGACATGCATTTGAAAAAGAACAGGTCAAAGGGTATCGCAATCGGAGGCGTTCCGATCCGGCGTGCCAGCGAGCTGTTCGGCATCGTCAATATTGTGTTTTTTTCTCCTGAGGATCTGAACATAATAAAGAACGGCCCGGGTGAGAGAAGAAGATTTCTGGATCTCATTTTATGTGAAACAGATAAAATATATATGTCCGATCTCATGCAGTACGGCAAGTGCCTTGCACAGAGGAACAAACTTCTCCATGACCTGTATTTGCAGCCCTGTCTGGAGAGCGAGCTTTCTGTATGGGATGAACAGCTGGCCAATATAGGAGGCAGAATAATCGATAAGAGGACCGAGTTCATTTGCACCCTCTCAGAGATTGCTGCCGAAATTCATGGAAACCTGACAGGAAACAAAGAGAAACTCTCAATTACATATGAACCGAACACAGAATCCGCCCTGTTCCTCGAAAAACTGACGAGAAACAGAGATACGGACCGAAAAATGAAGACGACGTCGTCAGGTCCGCATCGTGACGATCTGTGTATCAGGGCAAATGACATGGATCTTCGAATCTACGGTTCCCAGGGACAGCAGCGAACGGCTGCTCTCTCTCTGAAACTTTCGGAAATCAGACTCATAGAAATGAGGATCCACGATCATCCGATCCTTCTTCTGGACGACGTGCTGTCGGAGCTTGACAGGGACAGACAGAATTATTTGCTGAAAAGTATAAAGGGGACGCAGACTCTCATCACCTGTACGGGTATTGACGAGTTCGTGGAGAATAATTTTGTGGCGGATAAGACGTTCCATGTAAACGAGGGATCTATCGATCAATAATGTCGTGGGCTGTGTCCGCCCGTAAAGGAGGACCTATACTGCGATGCATTTTAAGCAGGCTGCGTTTTAAATACTAAGTTGAACTGGTATTAAAGAGAAGAAGAGGAAAAACATGGGTACAGAGGAAATGAACGAATATGGGGCTGATCAGATCCAGATCCTGAAAGGCCTGGACGCTGTACGCAAGAGACCCGGAATGTATATAGGCTCCACTTCCCTCAGAGGACTGCATCACCTTGTCTATGAAATCGTAGATAATTCCGTCGATGAAGCTCTGGCTGGTTTCTGCGATCACATTGAAATTACCATCAATAAAGATAATTCTGTTACAGTGGAAGATAACGGCCGAGGTATCCCGGTCGGTATTAACCATGAAGCCGGTATTCCGGCGGTGGAGGTCGTTTTTACGATTCTTCATGCAGGCGGAAAGTTCGGCGGAGGAGGATACAAAGTTTCCGGCGGCCTTCACGGCGTCGGAGCTTCAGTAGTCAATGCCCTCTCCGAATGGCTGGAAGTTCTCATTTACCGTGAGGGGAAAGTTTACAAGCAGAGATATGAACGCGGCAATACGATGTACGATCTGAAGGTCGTCGGTGACTGCGACCCGGAAAAACATGGTACGACTGTTACCTTCTTTGCGGACAGTGAGATATTTGAAGATACCAACTATGATTATGATACGCTGAAGAACAGATTCCGTGAGATGGCGTTCCTGACAAGGGGACTCCGGATCACGTTCACGGATCTTCGTGAAGAGGAAAAGAGACAGAAGTCGTTCCACTATGAAGGCGGTATCATAGAGTTCGTACAGTATCTGAACAGATCATCCTCTCCTCTGTATGACAAAGTTATTTACTGTGAGGGGACAAGAAATAATGTCTATGTAGAAGTTGCGATGCAGCACAATGACGGATTCAAGGAGAACACATATGGATTCGTCAACAACATCATCACGCCGGAAGGCGGCATGCATGTCGAAGGCTTCAGGGCTGCTCTCACAAAGACATTTAATGATTATGCGAGAAATAACAAACTTCTCAAGGATTCCGAACCGAATCTTTCGGGCGAGGATATTCGTGAAGGCATGACGGCTATTATCAGCGTCAAGATTGAAGATCCTCAGTTCGAGGGTCAGACAAAGCAGAAACTCGGAAATTCAGAGGCCAGAGGAGCCGTCAATCAGATCGTGGCGGAGCAGCTGAAGATTTTCCTTGAGCAGAATCCGACTGTCGGCAAGGCGACGATCGAGAAATCGGTCCTTGCGCAGAGAGCCCGTGAGGCTGCGAGAAAGGCCCGCGACCTGACCAGAAGAAAATCCGCGCTGGACGGCATGTCTCTTCCGGGTAAGCTGGCAGACTGCACAGACAAGAACCCGAAGAACTGTGAAATATTCATCGTCGAGGGTGATTCCGCCGGCGGCTCGGCCAAGTCCGCGAGGTCCAGGTCGACGCAGGCGATCCTTCCGCTTCGCGGCAAGATCCTGAATGTGGAGAAGGCCCGCCTTGAGAGAATCTACGGCAACGCTGAAATAAAGGCTATGATCACTGCGTTCGGCACGGGTATTCACGAAGATTTTGATATATCCAAGCTTCGCTATGATAAGATCATTATCATGACGGATGCCGATGTTGACGGCGCGCACATCGCGACGCTCATGCTGACGTTCCTTTACCGGTTCATGCCGGAGCTGATCAAACAGGGGCATGTCTATCTGGCTCAGCCGCCCCTCTATAAAATAGAAAAGAACCGCAAGGTGTATTATGCATACTCTGATGCGGAGCTTGATAATATCATTCGTGAGATCGGGCGTGATTCCAACAATAAGATCCAGCGGTACAAGGGCCTCGGCGAGATGGATGCCGACCAGCTCTGGGAGACGACCATGGATCCTTCGAAGCGCATACTGAAGCGTGTCAATATGGATGAGGACGCGGCGTCGGAGATTGATCTGACATTTACGACTCTGATGGGCGATAAGGTGGAGCCGCGCCGGGAGTTCATTGAGGAGAATGCGAAGTACGCGAGAATAGACTCATAAGGGGGCCCCTATGGATGACAAAGTATTTGACCAGATCCGCGAAGTAGATCTGAAGAAGACAATGGAGACATCGTATATCGACTATGCGATGTCCGTCATTGTGGCCAGAGCGCTTCCGGATGTGAGAGACGGTTTAAAACCGGTACAGAGAAGAGTCCTCTGGTCAATGATCGAACTGAATAATGGTCCGGATAAACCGCACAGAAAATGTGCCCGTATCGTCGGTGATACAATGGGTAAATATCATCCGCACGGAGATACTTCCATCTATGGTTCGCTGGTCAATATGGCACAGGAATGGTCGATGAGATATCCGATGGTCGACGGACACGGTAATTTCGGTTCTGTTGATGGAGATTCTCCTGCGGCTATGCGATACACGGAGGCGAGACTTTCCAAGATTTCGATGGAGATGCTCGCTGACATTAATAAGAATACAGTAGATTTTATACCGAACTTTGATGAGACAGAAAAGGAACCGGCAGTTCTGCCGGCAAGAATTCCGAATCTCCTGATCAACGGCACAACAGGAATTGCTGTCGGCATGGCGACAAATATGCCTCCCCACAATCTGCGGGAAGTTATTTCAGCATGTGTTCGGATGATCGATGATAAGATTGAGGGCATAGATACAGATATTGAGGATCTCATGACGATCGTCAAGGGACCTGATTTCCCGACCGGTGCGATTATTCTCGGCCGAAGAGGTATTGAGGATGCATACCGTACGGGACGCGGAAAGATCATTGTCCGTGCCGTCACCAGGATCGAGACTCTGCCGAACGGCAAGACACAGATCCTGGTTTCGGAGCTTCCTTATCTTGTCAACAAGGCACGGCTCATCGAGTCGATCGCCGATCTTGTAAGAAATAAGAAAATTGACGGCATCACTGCGCTGAATGATCACTCCAGCCGGGAGGGTATGGAGATCTGTATTGAAGTCCGCCGTGATGCAAATGCCAATGTCATCCTGAATCAGCTCTACAAACACACTCAGCTCCAGGATACATTCGGCGTGATCAATCTGGCTCTTGTGAACGGTGAGCCTAAAGTCCTCACTCTGAAAGACATTCTTGTCAATTACCTGAAACATCAGGAGGACGTTGTCACCAGAAGAACGAAATATGATCTCAACAAGGCGGAGGAGCGGGCTCACATATTGGAAGGCCTGCTGATCGCCC
>JAZRKZ010000314.1:0-4987 GCA_045646565.1 Lachnospiraceae bacterium | reverse complement strand
TGATCGCATGGACCTGCATGCGGTCCAGGAAATTTTTTCCGAGACAGGCTCCGGCAAGATCTTTCCTTAGATAGATGAATACAAGCTGAACAAGGATGTCAAAATTTTCGCCGATGTTCTTGCGGCGGTTATAGTCGATTCTTTCCTCTGAGAGATCCGACCTCTTAGAGCCGAAAAGTTCCTCGATTCCAAGGTACGTGTTGTCCCCAAAACCGTGTATTACGTCAACCGATGTATCTTCCGGTCTCCGCCCCGCTCTCCTCCTGATCAGCATATCCGCTTCACGCCCGATCTGTATCTCTGACTCCGGCACGCCGGTCCTGTATCTCATCATTGAAAAATAGGAAATGTTGTACTCCCTGTACGCCATCGTCTCATGGATCTCCCTTGTAAAGGGACAGAGCGCGCCTTCATATCGAATAGCTTCTATGTTCGTAATAAAATAATCTTTTCCCTGCAGAGATAAGATTACAAGAAATCTCGTGTTCCTCTGCAAATGATAAAAATCCATGTCAGTCTCAGACAGAACGACGGTGTGCAGATCGGCGTCAACCTCAAGATACCCTGTACTTATGTCCCGGATCATGAGCAGGAAAGATTCGTGGATAAAATCGACCATGCTGGTCTTTCCTTCTCCGTTCCGTCCAACGATACAGCTCATGGAATATACTTTGTTGCCATAAAAATACGGTCCGGCAAGCCCGAACGCGCGTCTAATATGATTATCCTGAATGTTCGGTCTTTCCGGTCCTTCGAAAAAGCTGAAACGGTGATCAAATGACAGTTCCGAACGCGTAATCGTTCTGAACTGATCAAGATACAGATACGATATTCTTATTCCCTTTCTCATCATCATCTCCGATAAAAATCCGGGAGCAGGCCCCTTTATTTCTGCAAGCAAAATCGATGTTCAGCCGACTTACGGCATCGAACAGCGATTCAGACTCAATGTGGATTATTGTATTGCAGGCGCCTTGCCGCTTTTTTTGAATGCTTTCCTTATTCCCCGGTCTTTCCTGTCCTTATCTCGAACAATGACATTCTGCTTGGAATAGAATTCATTTTTTTCAAAATATCCCCTGGCGACACGGTTTTTCAGGACATCCTCAGCGAACGCCTCCTTCCGTGAAGAACTTCCAATTCCAGATGCCATGTTAAACCTCCTATATCAATCCGGTCCAAAGACCATATCTTAGTAAATTAACCTTAAGTTACCATAAAATGACTTACGATGCAAGCGCTATCAGTCAAAAGATGCAGTAACTGACGGATGATCCCCGGCCATCTCAAATGCGCTTCCGTACATCATGCTGTAATTCATATCAAGTACGAACTCCGCCATGAGCTGGTTGATCCCGGCATGATCCACGTGATTCCGTCTGTCTTTATTATAAACATCAGGTATGAAGCTGCAATACTTCCACAAGTCAGATTTTGTGAATTCTTCATGAAGCGCGGACAGGTTCCTGCTGCCTCTTCGCAGGTCCTCTGCAAGGTAATCGAATCGATAGATACTCTGGAGCTGCTGTTGATACTCATAGACCAGAGACAGAAAATTGCTGCACAGATATCGGCAATGCAGGAGGTCTGTCACAAATTTTTCCTGTTCGAACACAACCGTTCTATCCTCACTGAATGACAGGAATTCGTGAATCGCGACTGCGCCGTCCGCAAAGAACCGCATGTTGTCGAGTATGTCTTCGATGTTTGTTGCATTTGCAACGGAGCTAATCTTCTCACCGAGTTTCTTCAGATAATCAGGGATCCTCATGGGCTTATTCTGCAGCTCAGCCTCCAGTCCACCCAAAAGAATACCATTATAATCCGGGCTGCAGTACTGATCGGTAAAATCGGTGATATGGCCGCATATGGACCTGTATATTTCCACCCACACACTGTCCCAGTCAATCGCGTCTCCGCTATGGATCTCACATTCCATCGCATAGAGCACCATACAGAAACGGCGCGCGTATGTCTCCGTCATGATATCATCCACCGGAATATTCTTTGTGTAGAAATTGAGATAACCGTAGGGAGTAAGGCCAAGCAGCTTCACCATGTAGAGGTCTGATGTGATTTCACGGTAAATATCCAGATTCGATGTAAGCACATCTTTTGCCCCGGATTGGCAGAGCAGGATGATGCATTCGACATAATTTGCGAAATTCTGCTCTTCGCCCGCAAGCGTCGCATACATGCCAAGGTTCAGATAGCGTGCAATTTTTCTGGCTTCGACCTCGTTCCGCTGATGCATGATCCTTTCCCGGAAACTGCGGTTCACCTCGCGTTCAAACTTGACAACATTAGAACACAGGGTCAGGAACTCCGTCATTTCCGTGTTATCGCTCGTATAGTAATAGTTCACGAGGAGATCGTTAAGCTGGGAAATTCTTTCATATTCCGACGTCTCTTTCTCTTCGCGGTCTGCCTCATTCAGCAAGAACTCTTCAATACTGATCACCAGATTGTCATAAGCGTTCAGATAATCGGACAGTTCCCGCTCTTGCCGGCTCCTGTCATCAAAGAATATCTCATTGAAGTTGTAGACCTCGTACGCCACGGTCTTATACTTTGGTTTCAGCCTGTAGTTCGTGTCCGCAAGAAAATCCCTCATCAGGTTCCTCAGTGCGGATAAGTATTCTATAGCATAGACGAACTGCGTATAACGCGCATAGATGTCATCCGTCAGGGTGGAAAAACTCTTGTCGGCGTAGATATCTGAATCAAGTCCGATATACTTCTCATACGCCAAAGAAAGGCATTGTTGTATTTCCTCCAGATAAAAATCATAATTTATGATTCCCGGAATTTTCTTGCGCATATCGAGCAGGATACAGTCGCTCACATGGCCGAAGATCAGGTCGTTGCTGTACCTCAGGATCATATTATTGCGGACAGCTCTTTCTTCATAGCGCAGCGAATGGGCTATCTCGTGAAGAAGGATTCCCACCGACGCCGGGAACTCTGTCAGATCACTGAACGACGGACACAGTACGACAAGAAGCCTTGTCATCTGTGATTCATTTTTTCTCCAATTGAAAAGGGTCGTTGTTGAAAGAGAGCTGTCCATCGGCTGCGGCACCATCAGGGTCAGATACTCAGAAGATATCCCCTGTATTGACCGGCAGATTTCCGTATCCCTGTACCAGTGAAAGAACTGCTGTACAAAATTGCTGTAGCCAAGAAGAAGCTTCTCAACACTGACATGTGTTTCCAGATTATAGTGCGGAGTCTGCAGAGACTGAAGGCTGCTGTCAAGAATGAATTTTGCGAAAAGATTCATATACTCGAGCGCTTCCTTTAAATTCGAATCAAGGAATGCAAGCAGATCATAGTACTCTTCTTCACTGCACTCGAAAGCCGCTTCTGTATCCTCATTCCCTTCCGCGTCCGGTCCGGAAACGCCGAGATACGAGAGATAATAGTTCACCCCGCTCAGGATAACGCGGATCTGCTTCATAATAATGCTGCAATAGATCCTTGTGTCAGATATGCCGTTGATCGAGTTGCATGTGCTCACGAAACGTTCAAGGAGGCGCATGCTGTATATAATGCTCTGCCTTGATGTGTCGATCTTAAGTACTCTCTGGTAAGTTCTTTGGACTTCCTTTCTGAGGGCTTCCAGCTGCCGGGCGTTTACTTCATTTGCAAATAAAAACCCATCCTCAGCTTCTCTCAGAACAATGCTTTCGTTATAGAAGCGCGATTCTTCCGGATCTTCGCTGCCTTTAAATATAAAACGTTCATTCACATAGGAGATATGACCGTTTTTCATAAGAGAAATGATGAAATCACAGACTTTTAATTCGCTGTTGAAAGTCTGATCTCCGGTGACACTCGCATAGCTCCCGCCGCTTTCATCTGCGCTGCATCTTTCGCCGTCCGCTGCCTTGCTGCTCCGGTCGATCCTGCCGCCGATCTTATACCTGACCAGTTCCGGATGAATGTATAAAAATGCTTTTTCACTCAGGGTCACTGTAAAATCATATCGGCCGTTCAGACGTAAGCATGTTGTGCTGCCGAGAAATTCGTGCGGCGGGAACTCGGCGTTTATTTTCTTCTCATCACTCCAGTACTTGTTCGAGAGCACACAGCGAAGTACAAATCTCCGATCCGGCGCGGCGTCTTCTCCCACGTCATTTCCGCTCAGTGTACCGCTGAAGCCATCATCCGCCTGAATGATGTGCGTATTAAGGCTCATCAGGGTATAGGTCTTATAGAAAACAAAGTTGCTGCACTGATCTTCGTTCTTTGATTTGACCGGATGCGGGAACTCATACTTCCGCCTCCGAAGGATGGATGCTGCCTCAAAAGGCACCTCCGGATCCATGCATCGCATGGCGACGACAAAATCGCCGACGGACATGGACTGATAAATGCGGTACCTGAATGATTCACACTTATCCCCGCCGAACTTTGTTCTTGCATACTCTCCCATCAGAAGATGTATATCCTTATAGAAAGCGTCATACATATTCAGATAAAGAGAATCTTTATTGTCAATGGATGTACTGAAAGATTCTTTATCGAATCTCACCAGGACTTCAGGCGTTATATAGACCTGAATCATGCCGAAATATCTGAATTTGCCGACATCGTCATCAAACGGATCTCTGTAACACAGATGATCGCAACAGTACCCGGTGACTTTCTCGCCGGACATTTCCGGGCAATAAAGAGGTATGCTCTGCATTGCCACATCATGTTCGGTCAGGTTCTCATTTATACTGAGACCCATGAACTCACTGAATTTGTCTGTATCAGGTTTAAAGCTTCGCACTTCCAGCGCATCAAAGTAGTCCATTGCAAGCATGGTCTTTGACCGTTTGAAGATCTCATCCGGTTCTGTCTTATGCACCGCTTTTCTATACAGCTTTATCAGGTGATACCCGGCAGGGAAGTATGTTGTATTATTCATGGAAGCTCCTCAATAGCAATCTTTCCAGTATTATACATCAAAACAATGCCGAACACAGCCGTCATAACT
>JAZRKZ010000313.1:0-2734 GCA_045646565.1 Lachnospiraceae bacterium | reverse complement strand
TCTTCCCAATCAGACGACGGAAAAGCTCATCTCACACCGTAATGAGCCTATTTGAAAGCTCATTCCTCACCGGCTCCCCGCTCCTCTGACTGACAAGCACATTATATAGATTCGACAGCCCTATCTCCTCCTCAAAGAGCGCTCTGGCTCCCACGCCAAGTCCCGCAACTTCCCTGGCAGGCTTTGTGATGACCGGGATCGAAGATGTCCGGATCATGCGGGCGATGAGCGTAGCCGCTCCCTTTCTGAAACCAAGGACGTGCGCTATGTCGGAGACTCGTTTGTCCTTCTCGATCTTAAGAGCAATGTGGAGCAGCGCCCTGCTTATGTGTGTGTAGGTCAGAGAACGGTTCTTCAGCTGCATCGCAAAATCCGTAAATGAGATGCAGTTTTCTTTTGCGGCAAATGCTGCATTTGCCAACTGCTGCGTCACGCCCAAATAGCTCATCAGATCCTTCGAAGACGACGCCTGCCAAAGTGATGAGGCCAGAAGGAACGAGAGATCATTCTCGCCGAGCATTCTTTTGTGGTCATACTCCTCCATGAGCATTGAATACGCACTTTCAGGTATACTGGCACGCACAGCCTCCGCGCCGCCGGGATCATTTCCGTTTTCAAGCAAATGTCCCCGTATCGCCGTCGCAGATGAAAACACTCCTGTCAGTTCCATGCTCGCATGACCCGCGCCTTCCCAGCTACATGTCGCAGAAGCGGGTTCCGTACTCGCATGACCCGCGCCTTCCCGCCTGCACGTCGCCGGAACGATGTCCGAGCCCGACCGCAAAATCGCCTTGATATATTCTACGCCGAGGATATTATTGGGTGAGCACAGGATGTCACCGGATTCCGGAAGGGCGAGAGCCCTTGCTTTTGGAAACGAGTGTCCCTCTTTCAAATATTCCTGCAAATGCTCCCGATAGTCCTCCGGCTCATCAGCAAGTATTCGGGCGATCTGCGTCAGGCGGTCAATCTCGCCGCATTCGGAGCCGAAAAAGAGGGTGTCGATGCAGCCGAGTTCATTTGCCATCCTGACAGCATGCCGCGCATAGTCTTCAGCGGAACACGTTGCGTACCTTGTCGGCAGGGCGACCACCGCGTCGAACCCGCAGGCAAGCGCCATTTCGGTTCTCTTTGAGCGGCTGATAATCGACGGCGCCCCGCGTTGAACAAAGTCGCCGCTCATCAGTGCGACAACGTAATCGGCGCCGCAGCGCTCTTTTGCCATGTCTGCTATATACTTATGCCCGTTATGAAACGGGTTGAACTCAGCTATCACACAAGCAGTCTTCAAGATCAAAACCTCCGGTGAGTTTAGATTGATATATTGATTGTATAACATTTGCAGACTTCTTTGTTGTACAAATACGAACATCAGGGTAAAATTATACTAGCAAATGCAGTCAATATGCATACGCACACACTCCCTCTCAAAAGCTTTCAACCTGACTCATTTAGAAAAACATTAAAAGAAAGAAGGACCATGAGTCCGTAACGGACCCAGATCCTTCTTTCGTAGGAACTAAACTATCTCAAAGCACCTTTATATGAGCTTCGATAAATTTACGCCTCAAACGGTTTGCCCATGTGAAGATTTAGAACTCTCCGCCATCCAGGTACCAGTTAAGGAACCTCTGAGCAAGAGAATTGCGTTTGATGTTGGCCTTGGCCTCATCCTTCGTGAACCAGGAGTAAGAGTCGATCTCTCTGTTTGGCGTCGGTTCCTCGCCGTCCACGGTGACTGTGAAGTTGAGCATGAGTGTGTTGGATGGTGCAAAGTAATTGCTGTGGTTGAAGTGAAGGTCTCTCACATGGAGGCCAAGCTCTTCGAACACCTCCCGCTTCGCTGCGTCCTCGGCATCCTCACCTTTGTTGATGTAACCGGCAACCAGAATATAATCCGGACGACCGTACTGCTTGATCAGGACGATCTTCGACCTGTCCTCGTTCATAACTATCATGCTGACTGCTGTATTGAAGACAGGAAAACGGAAGTCATTGCAGGACGGGCACCATGGCACCATGCCTTCTCCATCAAGCATCTTTTCTGTAAGCTTTTCACCGCACTGCATGCAGTATTTCATTTCAACAGCCATACTCGCCTCCGCTCACGCCTTACAGCTCATTCGCGCTTGCCAGACGCAGCGCGGCGTTCTTGATAACCTCGCTGTCAATCGTCAGTGTCAGGATGTTCCCGTTAGAATCAAGATATTCGCGGCTGGATTCAGCGGACATTTCCTTCTCGGTATATTTTCCCGCCACTGCCTGCGATTCGGCGTCTGCCGCTGCCATGCCGATATAGAATCCGTTAATATTGAAATCTTTCGACTCAGTAAGGAGCGAGACGGATTCCACGATTGTCGAGCTGACCGGCTGCGTTGCGTCGTAGCTTCCCATGAAGCAGACGAAATCATTTGCATATGAAAGCTCACCCCGATAGACCGATCTCTTAAGATCCGGATAGTCTCTGAATACGGATGCAAATGTCTCACCCACGTACGTCCCCAAATCCGCTCTCGCTGTCACTTCACCGGTGGACTTGTTTGCGGACGGTCCCGTCGAAGCTGTGCCATCTGTCTGCTGGGCGTCCGAAGCTGTATTGGTCTTCTGTGCATCCGAAGCCGTGTTGCCCGTCTGCTGTGCATCCGAAGCCGTACCCGCCTGCTGTACATCCGAAGCCGTGTTACCAGTCTGCTGTGCATCCGAAACCGTGTTGCCCGTCTGCTGTGCATCCGAA
>JAZRKZ010000312.1:0-3141 GCA_045646565.1 Lachnospiraceae bacterium | reverse complement strand
CTCGTTGTCCGGAACGCCGAAATCCAGCCCCGCCAGCTTCGTGAAGTCAAGCGGAACCGCAGGTGACGGAAGATGCTGCGGATACGTCAGCGCGTACTGGATCGCGATGCGCATATCCGACGGACCCATCTGCGCGAGAATCGATCCGTCCTCATATTCAACAGCCGAGTGAATGATGCTCTGCGGCTGGATGACGACCTCGATCTGGTCGACGTCCACGTCAAAGAGCCATTTCGCCTCAATGACTTCCAGGCCCTTATTCACCATGGACGCAGAGTCGACTGTGATCTTCGGCCCCATGCTCCAGGTCGGATGGGCGAGCGCCTCGGCTGCAGTAACGTTCATGAGCTCATCGCGGGTCCTGCCGCGGAAAGGACCGCCCGAAGCGGTCAGAAGGATCCTTCGGACAGCAGAGTCCGCCCGGCCCTGCAGCGCCTGGAAAATGGCGGAATGCTCAGAATCGACCGGAAGTATCTTCACGCCTTTTCTGGCTGCCAAAGGCAGTATGATATGACCTGCGCAGACGCAGGTCTCCTTATTGGCAAGCGCGATGTCCTTTCCGGCCTCGATGGCTGCGATCGTCGGGCGTATGCCGATCATGCCGACGATCGCTGTCACCACGACGTCGGCCGAAGGGATCCGGCACATCTCAATAAGACCGTCCATGCCCGAAAGAACGCGGATATCCGTGTCGGAAAGGCGGACGGCAAGGTCGCCTGCAGCCTTAACGTCATAGACCGCGACAATCTCGGGATGGAATTCTCTGGCTTGTTTTTCAACCAGATCGATCTGGCTGCCGCAGGCAAGGGCTGTCACGCAAAGCATATCCGGATGCTTTCTGACAACATCGAGCGTCTGCGTGCCGATCGATCCCGTCGATCCCAGTACAGCGATATGTTTCATCAGATCGTCATAAGCTCCTTTGTCTTGATCTCGACCGCCTCGTCGACCTTCTTGATGTACTTATCCGTCACCTTCTGAAGCGCATCTTCAGCATCGGCGATCTCATCCTCAGATACTTCGCCCTTCTTTTTCAGCTTCTTGAAAGCGTCGTTGCCGTCACGGCGAATGTTGCGGCAGGCGACCTTAGACTGCTCGCCAAGCTTCTTGACGTCTTTAACAAGCTGTTTTCTGCGCTCCTCTGTGAGCTCCGGGAAGATCAGACGGATAACGCTGCCGTCGTCGGTCGGGTTGATACCGATATCGGACTTCTGGATCGCCTTGACGATGTTCTTGACAAGCTTTCTGTCCCACGGCTGGATCTGGATCATGCGGGCTTCCGGAACAGTGATGCTGGCGACGCCGTTGATCGGCGTCGGGGAGCCGTAATACTCAACAGTGACCTTGTCAAGTACATGCGGATTTGCACGGCCCGCGCGCACAGCCTGAAGCTCGGTCTCCAGATTCTTCAGGGTCTTTTCCATCTTTGTCTCGTACGGTTTTGTTCTCTCGTTACTCATAGTTTATTATCCCTCCTTGAAAAGGTCGTATATGCTCTTTACTGATTATTCTTATACTGTAACTACCGTTCCGTCTATATCCCCGTTGGCCGCTCGGATGATGCTGTTCTCCTCATTCAGCCCGAACACGAGCATCGGCATCTTATTCTCCTTGGCGATCACCGCCGCGGCTCCGTCGACTACGCCGAGTCCTCTTGCTACGACTTCCGCGATCGTGATCTCGGAAAACTTATGCGCATTGGGATTGCTCTTCGGGTCGTCGTCATAGACGCCGTCAACGGACTTGGCCAGCAGGATCATCTCGGCCTCGATCTCGATCGCCCTGAGAACAGTCGCCGTATCCGTCGAGAAATACGGATGGCCGGTGCCGCCCGCGAAAAAGACGACCTTGCCTTGTGCAAGAGATTCCATCGCAAGATCCTTCGAATAGAGCTTGGTAAACGCCCCTACGGCAAATGGCGTCAGGATCTCTGTCTTCATGCCGTTCGAGCGGAAGATCTCCGATACATAAATACAGTTCATGACCGTAGCTAACATACCGATCTGATCTGCCTTGCAGCGCTCGATCGCGTCCGATGATCTTCCTCTCCAGAAGTTGCCGCCGCCGATCACAACGCCGACTGCACATCCGCCGTCCACGATCGTTTTGACCTGCTTCGCGACTTTCTGTACCGTGGCCTCATCAAATCCTGTTTTCCGGTCGCCGGCAAGCGCCTCGCCACTGAGTTTTAATAATACGCGATTCATATATCCTCCTTTAAGAGCTGAACTGGTCAGCACATATAGCTTGTCCCATTATAACATAGTTTTCAAATAATTCGAACAGCAGACACAAAAAAAATCAAGTCCCGCGTGCGGGACTTGATTCCGATTCTTACATCATTTTTTTAATTTCATCCATGAACGTCTCCACGTCCTTGAACTCGCGATAAACACTTGCAAATCGAACATATGCAACTGCATCCAGTTCCTTTATGCGTTTCATGACCATCTCGCCGATATCCGCTGTCGGGATCTCACGCAGCCCCTTGTTGTAGATCTCTGTCTCCACAGAATCCACAAGATCCTTAATCTGCTGGGCAGATACAGGTCTTTTATGGCATGCGCGGATCACGCCGTCCTCGATCTTATTCCGGTTGTACTGCTCCCTGATCTGGTCCTTCTTGACGACCATGAGCGGACTGAGCTCCACCTTCTCATAGGAAGTGAATCGCTTGCCGCAGGTGTCGCACAGACGGCGCCTGCGTATGGCGGTATTGTCATCGACCGGTCTCGAATCGACTACCCTGGTATTGTCATTTCCGCAAAATGGGCATTTCATTTATCTGTTCCTGTTCTTCAGGAAATCCGGGATCTGAATCTCCTGTGTCTTCACTGTCGGAGTTACGTTCGGCTGCTGCAGGACCGGTGCTGCCTGCGGAGCCTGCGGCTGAGATGTCTGAGGTGTCGAGAAAACGCTGCGGTCCCATGTCGGAAGAGTGTAGCCCATCTGCTGCTGCGGCATTGGCTGCGGCTGCGGCTGGACCTGCTGACGGCTTCCCTGCTGACCACGCTGCTGTTTCTGTCTTACCGGAACGCCGCTCACATCCTGGAGACCTGTCGCCATGACAGTGATCCTGCAGGTGTCGACAGCTGCATCGTCATACATGGCGCCGAAGATGATATTGGCTTCGTCGCCGAC
>JAZRKZ010000311.1:0-19953 GCA_045646565.1 Lachnospiraceae bacterium | reverse complement strand
CATGGCTACGATCCGACTTGGCCTGTGTACCCCAGGACCGTCTTCGCGAAGACGTCGATCACGTCTCCGAAGAAACCGCCGAACATAAAGCCCCAGAATGTGGTGCTGACGCCGCACCAGAAGAACATGGTGATCATCTTCTTCATGTTCTCCGCCATATTCGGATATTTTTTCAGTACGATCGCGGTACCGATGACCATGAGAAGGCCGTAGCCCGCATCGGAAAGCATCATACCGAAGAAGAACATATAGAACGCCGACATGATAACTGTCGGATCGACCTTCCCGTGCTTCGGAAGACCGTAGGAGGCGAGGATCGGCTCATAGTTGGCCGAAAATTTGTTATTCTTGAGAAGTGTCGGCTCTTCCTCCTCTTCGCCCTTTGTTTCAGTTTCTACAATTGCTCCGTATTTTTCCGTAAGAAGGCTCTTTACTCTCGGAGCGGCCTCCGCCGGCACCCAGCCTTCGAGGAAGAATACGGATTTTGACTGCGGTATTGTTCCGAGGATCCTGTATTTCTCGGCACGTGTCCGATAATAGTCAGCCACGATCTTCAGATCTCCGCGCATCCCGGCTTTCGCCCTGATTTTCTCCTCGAGCTTCTTAATCTCCTCCTCCTCGCGCCGGATGTCCGCCTTGCATTCCTCCATGACCTTGGAGGGAACTCCCAGGACCGCCTGCGCGGGTCTTGCGTATCCGATTGCCCGAAGGGCCGCCTCCACCGTTTCACGGTCTTCCTTCATGCACATGACGAAGATGTTGGTGGAGTCATTTCCGGAGGAAATAACATTTGCGCTCAAGGATTCCACATCCGGTGCTTTTTCTTTCAGCACTGCATACAGCATGGCTTCATCCAGTACGCCGGAAACCGATCCGATGAAGGCGTCTGTCTTCTTTGTCCCGTCGAACGACATGGGAACATCCAAAGACATCCATGGAACCAGTGATTCGATCTGGTTCTCATCCCGGAGTATCGTGCCCTTGCACTCCGAAATGTCCTTCTCCCGTCTCTGTATCTTTGTCGCGGTCTTCATGAGAGATGTCTGATTCTCGATGATCCGCTCAAATTGAGACGACTCTACGACTTCCTTTCCCGCGAAACTGTCCAGTAAGCCCTTTTGCTCCGGGGCGTATTTGTCCAGTATCGCGACGGCCTGGTCGGCAAGATCCGCGTTCTTGTCAAATCTTGCCTTTGCCTCTGCTGTATCCATCTTCAGAAGTTCCGGATCATCCAGCTCGTCCGTGACGACCTGCATTACTCCGAGACTCTGAAGCGTTTCGAGGATCGCTTTTCTGTTCGTTTTTAACGCACAGACGCTGATCTTCTCCATTGCTACAACAGCCATGCAAATCCCGCCTTTCTATTAGTTTTTACATCTATCACCCGACAAGTTCCCGGATCACTGCGGCCTTAGCGTCGGCCACGCGGCTCCCGGTCAATGTCCTGAGTGCTTCGACATCTTTCGCCGATTCCTCTTTCGCAGCGGCAAGCACTTTTTCGCCCGCCTCTTTCGCGGCGTCCATTCTTTCCGCCGCGACCTTCCTGCACTCATCCTCTACATCCACGAGGATCTGCTCGGCGTCTTTTCTCGCTTTCGCGATGATTGCATCAGCTTCTTTTTTTGCGTTGCCGACAAGCTCCGCCGCTCTACTCTCGGCTTCCTTGACAGCTCTGACGCTCTCTTCAATCATTGAATCACCACCTTTTCTCTTTTGTCATCTGTTCATAAACGATGGAGGCAATTCTCCATACGCTTAATCCTATTTTACCATGACGATTTAAAATATCGCCACAGCTTTTGACAATAATACATAAAATATGCCGACAGCATATGTAGAAATTTTAACATAATGACGTAATTTTACAAGTTACAATGTGTGTTTTGCACTATAAAGTGCTAAATTGCAATAAATAAAGCGCCCTATAACGCCTCTACCCGGCCGTGAAAGTCACTTTTTTACCTGTTTTCGGGTGTACAAACACAAGACTCCACGCTGTCAGCATAAGTCTCCCCTTATAGGCGGGATCCGGCGGTCCGTATTTACGATCGCCGGCGATCGGCATTCCGGCATGGGCCAGCTGAGCGCGGATCTGATGGTGGCGCCCGGTAAAAAGACTGATCTCCATCTCCCCGTCTCCGATTTTTCTGTAATGGAGGACAGCGTGTTTCGGTCTGTCCCTGCCCCGCACCACCTTTCCGGGGTCCGGCACGATACGCGCCACGTTTCCTTTATCCCGCACAAGATAATCCGTAAGAGTATCTTCCTCCTTCGGGATCGTTCCCAAAACACGGGCTCGGTAGACCTTCTTCATCGTTCCGTCCGTCAGCTGCCTTGTGAGGTTCGCTGCAGCCTCCTTTGTCCTGGCGAAAAGCACCAGACCTTCGACCGGCTGATCGATCCGGTGCACAACATAAAGCCCTGCTCCGTTCCCGCCGGCTGACCGCCCGGCAAGAATGTTCCGCAGCATGCTCTCGAGATCCATCTCCCTGACCGACCTTGCCTGCACCGCAAGTCCCGCTTCCTTATACACAACAATGATCGAATCATCCTCGTAGAGTATCTTCATGCGGTCTGTCTCCTTCGAAAAAAATGCCGGCGCATCAGGGCGTAACTGATCCGCCGGCTTGTACTTACAATAATATTATCAAACCGAGTCCGTGGACGCAATAAGATAGCCACCATCGAACTTGTTCCGGATACTTTCAATGGTGGCTACCTAATGTTCATTATTCAATGGATAATGGTCTCCAATTCGATATTTAGTTTAGGTCTTCAGCATCGTTTTTTTTGATGATGAAAGTCGGTCAATGTTTCTATAATAAAGTTTTATTTTTATTCCCGGCTCGCGTAACGCTTAGAAAATTAATATCAGAATTTTGATGGTATGTTAACAAATATTGGAAATCGTGCATCAGAAATTTTCTGATGTAAAAAACTATTCATATCCATCGGGTTGTCATCCTGCTCCTGAAACTTTCTTTACAATTCCAATTATGAGATGACCGGCAGTTGTCTCAATATGAAAGCCTGCTTCTGATAAACGCTTTTCCTTGGTCCGCCTCTAAAAGAGATTCTGGGATTTTTTCATTCACATTATACGGAAAAGGTATTCTTGTCGGGAACTGCTAGGCTCTGCCTTTATCATATTGAGGGGCTCCGTAGATCGGTTCATCTAATGTGTGCATGGGGCACGCCCTCCTTAAATTGTGGCTCCAATATTTTTCGTTTTACATCCGGGAGTTTTTCTTGTAAGCATTCCGATCAGTAGAATCTTACGGTTCTTTTCTCCGCAGGATGTTCCGAATGACCAGTATCTTTGACGAATTTCTGTTTCCGGAATGATCTCGGGATTTCTCGTCTCCCGGGACTTTGGAAAAATAATTGGAATAGGTTAATTATTGTTCCAGATTTCTCCTTTTTGTCTAAGTATGTCTTGTTATCTGTTGATAGTATATTACCAAATCCTGCACAAATTGTCAACACTCTTTTTGTATATTTCCCATATTTTTCGATAAATATTGTCTTATTATTCTAAATTGTGTGCTCAATAATATATTTTCGAGAATGTTGCTATTTTTCATCAATGGTTACTCGGTCACGAAGATACTCGGCGACCATCGCCGCGACCTTGAAAGTCATCGCGTCGTCAAAGGTCCTGATATCAAGCCCCGTCACCTGCCGCAGCTTCTCAAGCCGGTAGACGAGCGTATTCCGATGAACATACAGCCGTCTCGCCGTCTCCGATATATTGAGGTTATGGGAGAAGAACGTATCGACCGTCGTCTGCGTCTCCTCATCGAATTCCACCGGCGTCTCGCTGCCGTACACCTCTTTCAGGAATCTCCGGCAGGTATCGATCGGCAGCCGGTAAATGAGTCTGCCCATGCCGAGGCTGTTGTAACACACTATATGCTCATTCATATAGAATATACGCCCGATCTCCAGGGCGACCGTCGCCTCGGTGAACATTCTCGGCATATCTGTAAGATTCAGGACAGGGTCCGCATAAGCAACTCTCACGCGGATCATCGCCTCCGCATTCAGCATATCGACGATCGTCCTTGCCGTCTGCTGAATGTCCGCGAGATCTTCCTTGTCCTTCAGCGTCCTGATGAGAGCGATTTTTCTGCCGTCCACCCCGAGGGCCATGTCATTCGTGCGGACGACGAACATCTGGCGAAGGATATCTCTTGCCATCTCATTATCCGCCTGGGAGGTCTCGACGATAAAAAGAGCTCTTCGCTCATCGATTTTCACCCGAAAACGGCCCGCTCCGGTCATCATCTCGTCTTCTGCGAGCTCTCCCACAAGAAGGCGCTTCCAGTAAGCATTCTTGCTGTTCTTTTCTTTCCATGAATCCACGATCTGTTCAAGCCGGATGACCGTCTCGTCCGTATCGTCGATCTCCGTCAGGTCGAGCTGAAAATTAAGTCCCGTAAGTTTATTCAGTTCCCTGACCGTCTTCTCTATCTTCTTTTTTCCCATATTATTCCTCTTCGGAAATCAGAGAAGTGACTTCTCTGTAAAAAACTTTCATCGCAGTATCGAAGTCCTTCTCACCGGCATAATAAGACGCCAGTTCCCTTCTATACACACCACACAGATACTGATCGTACACGCTCGCATGATGAGGCTCGAATCTTTTCGCAGCCTCCGCGAACACCGGATACGGATCCTGGCCGCCCAGGAATTTTGCCGCGGATGCCGCCGCGTTCGGCACTTCTGTTGGCACCGCTTCCGGGCCATCTGCCTGCGCCGCTTCCGGCACTTCTGTTGGCACCGCTTCCGGGCCGTCTGCTGGCGCCGCTTCCGGACGGTCTGTCGGCTCAGGTCCGGTTTCCTGCGGGAGCACCGTCCTGTGATTCGGAATGAAGCCCTCCGCTTTCATCTGCGCAAGTACATCCTTGTCGAATACAATCGTCTCCAGGATCTTCTTCGACAGCACCCGCTGATCGCAGTCGGCGTTGACAACAAGATAACTGCCTCCGCGCGCCCAGCCTGAAGGGCCTTCGCAGACCGCGTACTCCGCCTTAAAATTTTCAGCGGTCATATCCGTGTCCCGTATAAGGTCCATCAATTCCTTTGCGGCAATAAAGGTGCCGAAGATCCGGCTGTCATCGCTGTCCGCATAATAGCCTTCCTTAATATAGCGCCCGGTCTGGTCGGACCAGGCAAGAAGCGCGTCGTCAATTTTTACGCCGCCGGTCTCCGTGAGCCAGTCGCCGCCGATCCCCGCCGCAAACACATCAAACGAATCATTCCAGTCCCTCAGCATGGCGTATCCCTTTTCAGCGGCTTTGGCCGCCACAGCGTCGAACTTATTCCAGTCGGCAAGCTGTTCCCCTACTATGGACGGATCGTCGCTTCCGAGCACATCCATGGCCGCCTTCCTGCTGTACATAAAAACGCCGGGAGATACTTCATAGCTCACCGCGCGCTGCACATGATCGCTGCCCGAACCCAGGATCCGCGTGCAATCATACTGGGCCCTTAAATCGCGGGAGCGGATCCCCACTTCTCCATGAAGCGCCAACGCTGCACGGACATCACGGTCCAAGTACTTCTGGACATCGGCGGAATCAACCAGGTAGAGGTCTGTCACCTCATCGGGATCCGGACCGGCTATGAGGCTCAGGTCAAGGCTTTTGAGATAGGCTTCTCCCGTCTCGTGGCATAGAATAAAGCGGACGCGTGCGTCACCGATCTTTCCGCAAACAACCGTACAGTTCCCGCTTTCCGCAGGCTCATCGCCGCTGTCTGCCTGAGCCGATACCGGGGACTCTTCACCGCTGTCTGCCTGGGCCAGCGCTAAGGAGTCTTCGCCGCTGACATTTGCATAAAGTCCGGCCTCTTTCTCTTCGCCAACATCCGCATCGCCCCCTCCGGGGAGTTCTTCAAAGTCGCAGTATCGCGCAACAAGCTCCATAAACGCAGTGTCACCGCAGAAAATGTTGTAGACTTTGTCCTCATCCGACCCTTCGTCAAAGATCGGAAGACCGACGACGCCTCTGACCTCCGCGACGCTCTCCGTATCTGCCGGCACATCCGGCATAAAGCTCGTATCATCGATCCCGGATTCATCGGAATTGTCCAGGCCGAAGGCGCTTTCCGTGATGAAACTTTCGGGCGGCGGATCAATATCTGTTCCCGGCCGGACGCCGCTAAAAGAACAGCCGGTCACACATATCGTCAATATTGCGGCAGCGATCGCTGCCGGCAGTCTCTTTGTCATCATTTGTCTCCTCGCTGTCATTTAATACAGGATAAAAGACATTATACATGAGGTGAACAGATTTATCCACGAAAAAAGCTCCCGGCCTTTCGGCCGGGCGCCCCCTGTGCTCCAAATATCAGTCAGAGATTGTAAGCTCTGTCTCTTTGTCGAAGAAGTGAGCCTTATCCATATCGAGCGCGAACTTGACTGTGTCGCCTGTACGGGCTGTTGTACGCGGATTGACACGGGCTGTCATCTGGCTGCCTGCGAAATCGAAGTACAGGAATACTTCAGCGCCGAGAAGCTCGTAGACCTTGATCTCAGCATTGATAATATCATCCTGATGCTTAGCGAGGAAGTCAGGCTCATCATGGACATCTTCCGGACGGATACCAAGAACGATGGTCTTGCCGTCATATGCTTTGAGCTTAGCAGCTCTTTCAGCTGAAACGCCAAGCTTGAAGCCGCCGACCTCGATAACCCTGCCGCCGTTGGAGACTTTCGCATCCATGAAGTTCATCTGCGGGGAGCCGATGAATCCGGCGACGAACTGGTTTGCCGGATGATCATACAGCATCTGCGGAGAATCGATCTGCTGAACGATACCGTCCTTCATAACGACGATTCTTGTACCAAGAGTCATAGCCTCTGTCTGGTCATGTGTAACGTAGATGATTGTAGCGCCAAGTCTGTCATGCAGCTTGGAGATCTCTGTACTCATCTGAACACGGAGCTTTGCATCCAGGTTGGAAAGCGGCTCGTCCATAAGGAAGACCTTCGGATTACGAACGATCGCACGACCCATGGCGACACGCTGTCTCTGACCACCGGAAAGAGCCTTCGGCTTACGATCAAGGAGTTTGTCAAGGTCAAGGATCTTAGCGGCTTCTTCGACCTGCTTCTTGATCTGCTCCTTCGGAACCTTGCGAAGCTTAAGACCGAAAGCCATGTTGTCGAAAACTGTCATATGCGGATACAGAGCGTAGTTCTGGAAGACCATCGCGATGTCGCGGTCCTTCGGCTCGACGTCGTTCATGAGCTTGCCGTCGATTTCGAATGTGCCGCCTGTGATGTCCTCAAGACCAGCGATCATACGAAGAGTTGTGGACTTTCCGCATCCTGACGGGCCGACGAAGATGATGAATTCCTTGTCTGCTACTTCAAGGTTGAAATCCTTAACAGCCTTGTAGCCGTTCGGATAAGTTTTGTCGATGTGCTTAAGAGAGAGAGATGCCATTATGTTTTCCTCCTGAAAAAATGTTCTATAGATTACTAATGTAATTTACTTTTTTACTAAAACCAGTATACCCTCAAAGCTGCATGCAAGGTATGGTCAACCTGCCAAAGATTTTGTCTTTTATTCGTCAAACTGACTACATAAGGAGCAGACTTCCCTGTCGGCACATCTGACCGGATCAGTACTGACGGATCGCGTCGTCGCTGTCATCCTGGGCTTTACTGATCTCCCTGATTACGACATTGTAGCCGACGTTCTCGTTCACCTTCACATAGACAGTATCGCCGACCCTGCGGCGGAGAAGGGCCCGACCCATCGGCGAATCGATCGAGATCAGTCCTTTCAGTGAATTGCCGCGGATCGATGTGACAATACGAAAGCTCTCCGTCTCATCATCCTCCGGGAAGTAGACGAGGACCGTCTTATTGAGGGCGACCTCATCGTCCGCAGAGGCTTTCTCCTCGACGATGGTCGCAAATTTCAGCATTCTCTCAAGATACCGGATCCGGCTCTCATTCATGTTCTTCTCCCGCTTCGCGGCGTAGTATTCGAAGTTTTCGGAAAGGTCTCCCTGGGCTCTCGCCTCCTTGACAGCCTCAATGAGCTTCGGCCGCTGGACCAGTTTTCTCTCCTCGATCTCCTTCTCGATCTTTTCAACGTCGCTCTTTGTGAGTCTCTCACCCATTTTTCTAATCCTCCTCTATGACCTGCAGTTCCAGATAATCGAAATCAATGCTCTCGATAAAGCTGTCCTGGCGGAATCTCACTTTCGACGTGCGCCTCATTTCGCTGATGTTCGTATCGAGCCAGATCGGCTTCCCAAGGTCGAATGCAAGACAGATCTCGTAGAGAGCGTTGAATATCTTATGTGTACGGGTCTCATCAGTATAATCCTCAATGACCGTATCCCGCAACATATGATTATTTTTCCATAATTTACCCCAGATTCGCATAATCACCTCCGCACGGAAAATCGGATACATAAGGCAGCTGGACACACAAGGAGCCGCGCCTGCGCAAAAAAGAGCCGGCTGCGGTTTTCCGCAGCCGGCGGCAGTTCGTTATATATGTCCGAATCAGAAGATGCCAAGCAGGTTGCTGTACTCTGTCAGAGCGCCGCTTGTGTTCTGTGCAAGAACAGCCTTGGCAAGGATCTTGCCGAGCTGTACGCCTTCCTGATCGAAGCTGTTGACATTCCATACAAAGCCCTGGAACATGACCTTGTTCTCGAAATGAGCAAGGAGAGCGCCGAGCGTTGCCGGTGTCAGTTTGTCCGCTACGATAATGCTGGACGGTCTTCCGCCTGCGAAATACTTATTCTTATTGTCATCATCCTTGCCGCATGCAAATGCAACGATCTGCGCCGCCACGTTAGCGGAAAGTTTCTGCTGACTTGTCGTTCCCTCAATGATGACGTCGTTGTCCATCTGGTTATTCTTGAAGCCGATGAACTGCAGCGGGATGGGATCCGTGCCCTGATGGAGCAGCTGGTAGAAGGAATGCTGGCCGTTCGTGCCCGGCTCGCCGAAGATGACCGGACCCGTGACATAGTCGATCGGCTCGCCGAAACGATTGACGGACTTGCCGTTGGACTCCATGTCAAGCTGCTGCAGATGAGCCGGGAAGCGGCTCAGAGCCTGTGAGTACGGAAGAACAGCTGTCATCTGATAGCCGAGGAAGTTGCGCTCATAGACGCCGATCAGGGCGTCGAGCAGAGCCGGATTCTTCTTGATGTCTTTCTCTTTCGCCTTCGCGTCTTCCGCAGCGGCGCCGTCAAGGATCGCGGCAAAGACTTCCGGTCCGAACGCCAGAGAGAGGATCGCTCCGCCGACGCAGGAAGAAGAGGAGTATCTTCCGCCGATATAGTCATCCATGTAGAAGGAATCAAGATACTTCGGGTTGTTGGCAAGCGGAGACGTTGCGCTTGTGACGGCGACCATATGCTTAGCCGGATCAAGACCTGCCTTCTCGATCGCGTTCGCGACAAACGCCTCGTTCGTCAGAGTCTCAAGCGTTGTTCCTGATTTGGAGACCAGAGTGAAGATCGAGTGCGCGACATCGATGCCGGCAAGAACTGCGGTCGCGTCGTCCGGGTCGACGTTGCTGATGAACTTCGCTTCCATCTTCAGTGTATTGTTGGCTTTTGCCCATCCCTCGAGCGCGAGGTAAAGAGCGCGCGGGCCGAGGTCACTGCCGCCGATACCGATCTGAACGACTGTCGTGAACTTTTCGCCTGCTTCATTGACGATCTCGCCGGAATGTACTTTCTTCGCAAATTCAGCAACTCTCGTCTGCTGCTCGACATAGAAGTCTCTCTTATTCATGCCGTCAGCGATGACATCATTGCCGAGCTGGCCGCGGCACAGCTGATGGAGAACAAGGCGCTTCTCGCCTGTATTGATGACCTCGCCGTTGTACAGGGCAGCATACTTGTCAGTCAGCTCCTGCTCATCAGCAAGCCCCTGAAGAAGAGCCAGGATATCGTCGTCGACCTGCTTGGCAGCATAGTTGTAGACCATCCCGTTCGACATCGGAACACAGTACTCTTTCACGCGCTTTGCGCCGTTTTCGCCGGCCATCGCTGCCTTGACATCGACAACGGCTGCTTCCTCAAGCTTCTTGTAGGAATCTAAAAGTGAAAAGTTCTCCCATTTCATATCAGCACATCTCCTTTTTATAATGAATTGATCTTCGTTCAGCTTGTGCACGCCCACCTATCACAGCAACAACGCTGAATAGTCATAATAATTATACTAGACCGACCACGCCTTTTCAACATTTTGCACAAATTTCCCGATATCTTTTACGTTTTTTTGGCAAAGGAGCCACCTCCGTCCCACGGCTGGCCGAATCCGACGACTTTACGCAGCCGGAAAATACAGCTCTTGCCTGCGCGCATACTTATGCTATACTGATAGGAAATCAGAAATACACTTTGCCGGAGGTAAAAAATGTCCTATTCATATAAAACACGCGGGACCTGTACACGAGAGATCCAGTTCGATCTTAAGGACGGGATCGTAAAGAACGTAAAATTCATCGGCGGATGCGACGGCAACACACAGGGCGTATCGCGGCTCGTCGAAGGAATGCGCGCCGAAGACGTCATTGTAAGACTTTCAGGCATCCGGTGCGGGTTCAGGGGAACGTCCTGTCCCGATCAGCTGTCAAGAGCCCTCAAGGCTGTCCTGGAGCGTGAATAGAGGAGCGATGGTTCTTCTCAATAAGGTCAACGATGACCGCCACAGAATCGCTCTGCCCGCTCTTTGACATCGTGTCCGCGTATGTCTGTCTGTTCTGATAAAGCTCATCGATGGCGGCGCACAGCGCGTCGCCTGTGATCTCTTCCTCCTCCATGACCATGGAAAATCCCTGCTTTTCGAAACTTCTCGCATTCAGTATCTGATCCCCGCGGCTCGCCCTGGCTGAAAGCGGGATCAGCAGGTTCGGCTTGCGGAGGGCTGCGATTTCACAGATCGCATTTGCACCGGCGCGGGAGACGATGATATCGGCTGCCGCGAACAGATCCGGAAGCTCCGCGCTGATGTATTCGTACTGAAGATATCCTTCCGTCCCGACCAGAGATTCGTCGAGCTTCCCCTTGCCGCACAGATGAATAATATCGAAGGTCTTAAGCAGCGTCTTCAGCTCTTTTCTGATCGCCTCGTTGACAGCGACCGCGCCGAGAGAACCGCCGGTGACAAGGAGGATCGGCTTCGTGCCGGAAAGCCCTGTAAAGGCCAGCCCGTTTTCGCGGCTGCCTTTCGAAAGCTCCGCCCGGATCGGCGTGCCGGTAAGGACAGCCTTCTCCTTAGGGAGATTCGCCATTGTCTCCGGGAAATTGCAGCAGATTTTTTTCGCCATCGGGAGACAGATTTTATTTGCAAGACCGGGCGTCATATCAGACTCATGGGAAATGACCGGAATGCGTCTTCTGAACGCGGAATAGACGACCGGGACGGCGACGAAACCGCCCTTGGAAAAGACGATATCCGGATTGATCTTCTTAAGATATTTCCCCGCCTCGAATACGCCCTTTATGACGCGGAACGGGTCCGTAAAGTTTTTCAGGTCAAAATATCTCCTGAGCTTTCCGGTCGAAATACCGTAATAGGGGATGCCGATATCCTCGATCAGCTTCTGTTCCATACCGCCCTTCGACCCGATATAGTAAATCTCATATCCTTTTTCCTTTAATGTCGGGATCAGCGCGATGTTAGGTGTCACATGACCGGCTGTTCCGCCGCCGGTGAGCACGATTTTTTTCATAAACAGGATCCTTTCGTTTACCAAGGCGGAAACCCTCTGCTTTTAGCAGCGGCAGGAGCCTTGTGGAGTTGTCTTTGCCGAACACTTGTGCTATAATCTACATAGCAGCAGGAACGACCCAGCAGAATTATAAAACAGAACAGTCCAATATACCAGTGCAAGTTGGATGAACCGAGGAGGGAACGTCATGCGTATCACATTTATAGGCGCTGACCATGAAGTGACCGGCAGTTGTCACTATCTGGAAGCCTGCGGAAAAAAAATCCTTATTGATTATGGTATGGAACAGGGACCGGATACCTTTGAGAACGCTCCGCTCCCGGTCCATCCCTCGGAAATTGATTATGTGTTCCTGACACATGCGCATATCGATCATTCCGGGAATCTGCCTCTTCTCGCAACACAGGGCTTTACCGGCGAGATCCTCGCGACCCGGGCGACCTGCGATCTTTGCGAGATCATGCTCCTTGATTCCGCCCACATTCAGGAATTTGAAGCGGAATGGCGCAACAGAAAAGGCAAGCGCCAGGGCAAGGATGAATATGTGCCCTACTACACGACACAGGACGCGGAGCGTATCCTGACACGTTTTTGCGCGTATGATTACGATACGGTCTACACGGTCTGCGAGGGCATTAATATCCGCTTTACGGATGTCGGCCATCTTCTCGGCTCGGCCGCGATCGAGGTCATGATCACCGAGAACGGAGAAGAGACCACGATCGTGTTCTCCGGTGATGTCGGAAACAGCAGCCAGCCGCTCCTCCACAACCCGGCGCGCCTTTCCAAAGCAGATTACATTCTCATCGAATCCACCTACGGAAACCGCTCGCATGCGGCGCGTGTGGATTATGTGGCCGAACTCACAAAAATCATTCAGCGGACGTTCGACCGCGGCGGAAACGTGGTCATTCCTTCCTTCGCCGTCGGCAGAACGCAGGAAATGCTATACTTTATCCGTCAGATCAAGGAACAGAACACTGTCAAGGGACATGACGGGTTCGAAGTCTATATGGACAGTCCGCTCGCCCAGAAAGCGACCAATATCTTCAACGAGCATACATACGACTGCTTTGACGATGAGGCAAAAAGCCTGGTCGCGAAGGGAATCAATCCGATCACGTTCCCCGGCCTTCGTCTGGCAGAGTCTGCTGAAGAGTCGAAAGCGATCAACTTCGACAACAGACCGAAGGTCATCATCTCAGCCAGCGGTATGTGCGATGCGGGCCGCATCAAGCACCATCTGAAGCACAATCTGTGGAGGCCGGATTCCACGATCCTGTTCGTCGGCTATCAGGCGGAAGGAACGCTCGGCAGGAGACTCCTTGAAGGTGAGAAAGAGATCAAGCTTTTCACTGAGCCGATCACCGTCGCAGCTGAGATCTGTCAGCTCCCGGGCATCTCCGCCCACGCGGACAGAGAAGGTCTTCTCGACTGGGCGTCCTCTATTGAGCATCCTCCGAAAAAGTGCTTTGTCGTACACGGAGACGACGCGGTCGTAGGAGTCTTTGCGGAATACCTCCACGAACAGCTCGGATGGGATACCATGGCTCCCTACTCGGGAACAGTCTATGACCTCACAAAAGATGAAGTCCTCTGGGAGACAGAAGGCGTCCCGATCAAAAAAGAAGCCGAGGAGGCAAAAGCTTCCGGCGGCCAGACAAAGCAGAAGTCCACGCCGTATGTACGGCTCGAGAAGACGGGCGAACGCCTCATGGCTCTCATCCATGCAAGCCGCGGTCTTTCGAACAAGGATCTTGCCAAGTTCGCAAGCCAGCTCGCAGCGCTGTGCGACAAGTGGGAAGACTGAAACGACGAGCAAGCCGCTGCCAGCCGGACCGATGAGGAGCGTCCCTGCGAAGCAAAATTTCGATGACGCGCTCTACAGCATTGTGGCGCGGGAAGTTTAAGTAACTGAAATAAGAAGGCTCCGCGCCGCATGATCTCCGCAGGGAAATCATACGGCACGGAGCCTTTTTGTGCTTTTTAGTCACAGACCGCCGCGAATTTTGCCAGGATCTCGTCTCTGGCCTCATCCGCGAGCTTGCCCGGTCTCCACAGGATATGCTGTCCGTCTTCATTATATCTCGGGATCAGATGGATATGGAAATGGAAGACAGTCTGACCCGCCGCCGGTTTATTGTTCTGGACAATGTTGAAACCGTCGCAGTCCATCGCCTTCGTAAGGCGAATGGCGATCTTCTTCGCGAGCACC
Organism: Lachnospiraceae bacterium; assembly: GCA_045646565.1. GTDB lineage: Bacteria > Bacillota > Clostridia > Lachnospirales > Lachnospiraceae > Chordicoccus. Next base: position 6,015 of record JAZRKZ010000311.1, on the reverse strand, counting down.
GCAGCTTTCGCAAGAAGATCTTCCGGTATCTCATAGATATCCGCGTAGTGCTGCTTCGGCAGGATCAGGCAATGGCCTTTCGTCGCCGGACCCGCATCAAGGATCACGCGGAAATCATCATCTTCATAGAGTGTCGCTGTCGGGATCTTCCCGCTGGCCAGCATGCAGAAAATACAATCAGACATAATTTTTCCTCCATCAAATCCCCCGCGCCAGGCGGCCGGGGGGCTGTCCCAAAAGACAGGTGTGAATTTTATGTTACTAAGACTGTATTATACGCTCCCGCAGGCGTTTTCGCAATGCGCCCTGTCTCTGGTCCGGCTGAAGATATAGGCCACATCGGCAAATACAAGCACATCCCCCTCCGCAAGAACTCTCTCCTCCTCCCCGCACAGCGGCTCATCATTGACACACGTCCCGTTCCGGCTGCTGAGATCCTCTAGAAAATACCTGCCGGCCCTGAACCGGAGTCTTGCGTGGATCCGGCTCACCGTAGGGGAATCAATGACCATATCGACGAACTGCTGCTGTTTCCCGATGAGGAGATCCTCACCGGTCAGATGGATGGGAGCATATTCCTCCAACTTCGGCAGGAGCCATCGGTCCTCGGGACCCGATTCCGGTCTGTAGGAGGACAGGATCGTCGTCATCTCATGACCTCCTTCTGCGGAAACTTCGAGGGAATTCCGGGCGTCGTCCGAAATCCTTATCTCTTTTTTCTCCGTCAGAAGCCTTCCCTGCGATTCTTCCGACTCCGACAAGTCTGAAGGTTCCGGTACATACCGCTCATACGCCGCCTCATCCCTGCTGCCAACGCTTTGCCTGCCCGCTTTTTCGTGCTTCTTGTTCTTTACAATGTAAACAGCCAGGGCCGCCGCACATATGGCCGCGCCGACGCCGCCGGCTGTATAGATGCTGATATACTGCCAGACGCCGGTATGGAGCAGGAGATAGACGACTGCAAGGACCGCAAGACCGATGACGACAACAAGGACAGCTGGCTTTCCGGGGACGGCTCCTGCCGTTTTCCCCCGGAAAGCAGCGCTTCGGGCCCGGTCCGGCCGGACCTCCTCCGACTCCGCATATCCATCCCCTCCGGACAGATCCTCCCAGATTGCACCCCCTGTTCCAGCCTCTTTGTACTCCCGGTCCGTTTCCCCGGCGAATATATCGCCGGCGTCTCCCGCACAGGAAGAGGGTATACTACTCTCCGTCGTCCCGCTCGGGACCCCGGGCTGTCCTTTATACAACACTCCCATAAGATCGCCAAGCTGTGTATTATTCTCCTGCACCTCATGACAGAACCGATATCCCAGCACAATCGCCTCCTGGTCGCCGTGATCCACACAACCCAGCAGAAATTCCGTGAGTTCTCTGAGTGATCTGCGTATATCCTTACGATAGAACGGTACATACATGAGCCGGATCTCCATCGACTCAAAATCCATGTGTATACAGGAAGGCAGCAGAATGAGATGTTGAAAATCAAGCAGATAGTCCTCGAGTCCCTCCAGTATCCTCAGAATTTCGGACAGGATCCTGATGAGTTCCTTCTTTCCGATTTTCCTGCTCTCAGTAAAGACCGTCAGGCGCTGCAGCGACGTTACATCGTAGCTGTACCATGTCTCCTGGTCGATGTACTGCATACGGCAGGTAAGAAGCCCCGGGATCCGATTTGTGGAGATTACCCTGGTCTCATAGTCATCCGGCGTATCCGGACCGAACCCTTTCACGATCATGTAATTGTGGTTCATGTCACGTCTGTATTCTATATCCATCGTCTATCCCTGTCCGAATATCTCTTTGACCGCCCTCATTTTCCATATATAGGACACCGGCTTCACCTTCCTGTAACCTGCCTGCTCCGCTATGCTGTAAAGCCTGCGTCCTGTGTAATAGACCGTCCCGGCTTTGTAGGAAACCGTCCGCATATTGCCGCCGTCCGTGCGGCCCGCAGATACTTCTGTCGAAAAAATCAGCGGAGGATCGGGCTGTTCATGGCCGCTGATCGACTGTTCCGCCGCGTAAGACAAAAGATAGTTCCTGTTGTGCACATGCATGCAGAGATACACCAGGGACAAGATGACCATGAGAACGACCGGCATGATGAGCGCGGCTTCCACTGTGAATGCGGCTTTGATGAGATGTTTTGGCGGACTGTCACAGACTGTCGTTCCATAGCCGCTCCCATTTCCCCGTTCTTTCACATCAGCTCCTCCTATCTCTCTTTTCTCAAATCCCGCTGCCCCATCTCCCGGCTTGCCGGCGAAAGACCTCTCTCTATTCACATGATGTCCGCAAGAAGAAAGAGCACATATCCCCCGAGAAGAAAAGGCAGGAACGCAAAGCTTCTATCTGCCCTTTTTCCCCGAAGAAGCTCTCCGCCCGCATAGACGGAAGCGAGCAGCAATCCCCCAAATGTGATTGCAGCTATGGTCTCTGCATCAAAAAACGCGGAGAGCGAAAGCAGTACAAAGCCGTCTCCGGCGCCCACCGCCCCGCGGGTCAAAAAAGAGAAGAGGAGAAATACGCCCCCGGGGAGAAGGGATGCCGTAAAGGACGCAGGCGACGCTGTCTGCCGCAAGACGGTCATGACAAGACCCGCCGCGAAGGATACGCCTGTCAGCGCCGGGCATATTTCATGCCGGCGGACATCGCAAAAACTGTTGCCGGCAAGTAGGATCAGCGCGGCAAGGCGCATGGCTTCCTGCTCCATAGATCCCCCTTCACGCCGCGTCGCGCGCGGCGCATCTGCTGCACAGACAAAGGCCGCTGTGATCTTCAAGTCTCGCGATCCTCACATGCCTTGTAAGGCTTCCGTAATTCGTCGAGGGATAATAGTAATCTCCCTTCGCGGTGACATAGATCTCTCCGCTGTAGCCTGCCGGAAACCCCGGACATGCTCTGTATTTTTTTCCGTAATCGTTTCTCAGATTTCCGACATGCGCCGTATCCGTCTTCATAATACGAAGGTCAAGATGCGTGCAGTCGGCGTGCGTATGATATACCTCCTGGTTTTCCGTCAGGTAAATAAACTCACCTGAATTTTCTGCCGCCTCCGTCTTTTCCTCACTTCCGCAGTAACCTGTAAAGGGATGGACGCGGGCCCGGACCGCAATTTTCAGGTCCGGCACCGGGACGATCCTGACGGGAAATCTGTATGTCACCGTCTGCGGAAGATCGATCCACATGGACTCCCCGTCACTGTCGAGTGTGCCCGCATACATCGCCATCTGTCGCGCCCGGTTGGACAGTTCAAGGTTCTTTTTCACAGAAAGCCCAACCGCATCCATGAAGGAGACAAGCATGACAAGGCACAGAAAAAAGATTGGCAGCGCTATGGCGCACTCGACAGTTAGGGAAGCTCTGCTCATTAGGTTCTCACACCTCTCATTCCCGGCAACCATCCCAGACTCCGGAACAGGGTCTTTCCCGCAGACCCTGTGGTACGCCTTTTCACTGTCCACTGCCCGCTCCCGGAGAGATTGTTCTGCTTGTTCAGTTAACATATGAAAAGGCATACCGCAAAGCCTCCTTCCTTCATGATCCTTCAACGGCCGTCAGCCGCTAAAGTCGCTGTAAGACATTGTCTGTTCCGTTGTCCAGGTCCTCCGGTGCTCCGAAAGGACGCTGGTATGAAATGTAAGCGCATAGATACACGTATCGAGGCGAAAGGACGGTCTTCCCATCCCACGGATCGTACTCTCGACCATGTCGAGACTCCTCTTGACAGAAGCCGCCATATCCGCAAGAAACAGATAGAATCGAAGATAATCGGTATAACTGACGCCGCCCGGAACATCCCGTTCCATGGATCCCATCACATCCGGCAGTACGATCCGGGGAATCGCCCTGAGATCTACCTGCCAGGTCTCCGCGCTCTTTATGAGCGCCGTCCGGTTTCCTTTAAGGAGCGATCTCACATCGACAATACTCTCACAGAACGCCCATCCCGCCGTGATAAGCGCACCGATCACCGGCGCGGCGTAGGGAATGAACAGCATGGACGCAACCGCCATCTGACATGCTTCGATCTCGGCGCGCTTTGCGGGATCGCTGCTAAGAAAAAGTATATTGGCGGCTTCCCGTGTCAGAAGCAGTTTTTTGACAACTGATTCGAGATTGGAGAGATCCGTATCTCCGCCCGACAGTATGTATTCCGCCTGATAGGACAGGGCAGAATTCTCTGTCGGCGCCAGAAAATTGCCGAAATGCGACAGAATGTACTCATTGTAGAGAAGTCTGGCGGACGCTCCCTGCGTGTTATCCGGCACACGGATCACGCCGATCCCCGACGATACAGCGCGGTCCCGAAGAAGCCCCGCGCCTTCTATACTCTTTTGCGATACGGAAGATGCATCCCCGAGAACGAGCTCCATGAGCGACATCTGCCGAAGGCGCTCGATGGCGGGAAGCGGGTTCTCGTACTCGGCCGAGGCTTCGTCCGCCCGGACTGCCGCCTCCTCCGCCGCCTGATCGCCTTCCGCCCGGAGTGATTCATTTGCCGCCCTCGCCTCCGCCGCCTCGGCTTCGATCCGGGAATAGGAACTGCCGTCTGTCGGGGCAAGAAGCGCCTCACCCTGAGCTTCCTGCGCTTTTGTCGTCGAAGCGTTCCCGGACACGCGCCCGAGGATCTCTGAAACGCCCTGTGCGCCGATCGTCTCCTTCATATACCCGATCGCTGCCGACGCAAAAATCTGCCCAGTTACATCTGTCGCCAGCGTATAGCCCGCGATGTTTCCCTCCCCGGGGGACAGGGAGAGAAGGCTCTTTCCGCCCAGAATGAGACCTCTGGTCGGCTGCAGGATATACCGCATGGCGTCCGTGATCCTGTCTGTGAGGACCAGCGGTCTGAGTTCGCCCGTACCGCAGCTCCCGTCAATAAAAAAGACATCGTACGTCCTCAAAAGATCCCGGTCATACTGAGCAAATGTTGAATACAGCGCCTGATCGACACTGTTCGCCAGCTGCATCCGTCCCGCCTGTACCCTGACGGAGTAAAACACAGCGGACAGCAGCGCGATCATAACCGTCATGATCAGGCTGAGATATATGGTGATACTGCCTCGGCGCATAGGACTCTCCTTTTTTCTTTCCGGCGGGGACCGACACATTTTTCCGCCGTTCTTCCTCCTTCGACCGACCCGCGCCGCCAGGGGAAAGCAGTCAGGGACCGGCTGCCGGGAGGAAAATGCCTCGATTTATGCAGAACTCTCTATTTCCGGACCGCCGGCAGCATGGGGCCGGCTCCTCCTCAAACAGAATCCGCCTGAGACGATACTTTACTCAAAATGCTTTTCACTACCTTTGTCAGCTGTTCCTTGAAAATGAGTACGAGTGCTATGAGCACCAGCAGGACCAAAATGATCTCGACAACGGTAACACCGTCCTCTTCTTCCAAAAAAGCGCAAAGATCACCCATATATGTCACCTCCTTCTTGAGTGCATACCTGTCGTTGCGACTGTTTTCTGCTTTTACTCTGTGCCACAAAGCTTTTGGAATTCCCGCGAGGATGAGAAGCCCCGCCTGACCCGGTCGGGTCGGATGTGTTTCTGTATAGAGAGGATAACAATAAATCCATTTCAGTTTCAAGTCGGAATATTGTACGATTCGGACCACCATAAATCAGACAGAATGACTGGATTTATCTCAGTGGGGGAAGACCACCGCTTCTACAAGGCGGGTAATCCAAATTCCAACTCGGAGACCACAGAACGTCCAGTGGACGTTCGCTTTGCGCCCACGCAAAAAAAGCTGCCGCATCGGGCGGCGCCATGACAAAGGGCGGACATTTTATGCATCTGTCTCTCTCTGTCATGGCGCCGCCGAATACGACAGCCCCTCTTAATATAGTCTGTATCGTTAAACTTCTGTTCTTTCGCCGTCGAAGAAGAAGTCTCCGCTCTTCCCGCCGTGCTTTTCCACGAGATGGATATCCTCGATGACCATTCTCTTATCGATCGCCTTGCACATATCGTAGATCGTGAGAAGAGCGGCCGAAACGCCGGTCAGGG
>JAZRKZ010000310.1:0-2737 GCA_045646565.1 Lachnospiraceae bacterium | reverse complement strand
TCTATGGAGACTTCCGGGAACAGAGTATGCCATTTCACTGGCAACCGCCGTGGTGAGGAAGCGTACGCTCTGGAAGATGGAATCGGGCATATTGGGGGCGTTTCCGGCAACCATCATGACCGCCATAGCTTCTCCGATGGCACGTCCGACACCGAGCACTACCGATGCTGCAATGCCGCTTTTGGCTGCAGGAACGGATACCCGGATATAGGTTTCTTCCGGTGTGGCACCAAGCGCGAGGGATGCGTCCTCAAATTCCTTCGGAACAGCTTCCAGTGCGGTTACGGACATTTTTATGATTGACGGTAATATCATGACCGCCAGAACAATGATCGCCGCCAGCAAGCCGGAGCCATCGGGAATACCGAAGAGCTTACGAATGCCGGGTACAAGCACCATCATGCCGACCAGACCGTATACCACGGACGGGATTCCGGCAAGCATACTGACCGCCTGCTGTATGACGGCTTTCACTTTTTTCGGAGCCATTTTTGCAAGATATACTGCTGTCAGGAAACCGATGGGTACTCCAATAATGATGGCTCCTGCCGTTCCGTAGATGCTCGTGAGAATGAAAGGAAGAATACCGTAATCCGGTTCTGCTGCGGACGGTTCCCATGAACTGCCGAACAGAAAGTCCACAATACCGACTTCCAGTATAGCAGGCAGACCGGACAAGATCAGGTATACACTGATGAGCAGCACACATCCAACTGTTATCAGTCCGAGGATCAGGAAGATACCGTGGATGATATGTTCAAGGGATTTTGTTTTATGTTTCATAAATATTCTCTCCATGCCGAAAACGACTCCTGGTAGTACAGCAGCCGTTTGTTCGGATTTGCTCAGTTAGCGGGAACTACACCGGCTTTGATGATCAGGTCGTTTGCTTCTGCGGAAGTGGCGTAGTCAAAGAACTTCTGAGCGGTTTCGGAGAGTGCGGTGTCTGCCTTTGTTACCAGCACGAAGGGACGCTGGATTACATAACTGCCGTTTTTGATATTTTCTTCATTGGCTGCTACACCGGCAACGGTCAGTGCCTTAACGGAATCCTTGAGGGATGCAACGGATGCGTAGCCGATGGCACCGGGATTGCTTGCCACAGCAGTGATAACATCACCGGTGGAGGTCAGTTCCTGACGGTATTTGCAGGCGTCTTCGGTGTCGGTGATGGATTCAAATCCGTCGCGGGTACCGGAATTTGCTTCACGGCCGATGAGAACGATTTCGCTGTCATTGCCGCCAACTTCGGACCAGTTGGTGATTTCGCCGGTGTAGATCGCTGCAATGGTGGCAACATCCAGATCGGATACAGGATTATCGGGATTAACGATCACGGCAATGCCGTCGTATGCCAGCACGGTTTCAGTAAGTCCGCTTGCCTTTTCGGAATCCTTCAGAGAACGGGAGGACAGGCCAATGTCGCATCTGCCTTCGGTAACTGCCTGAATGCCGGTACCGGAACCGGTGGGGTTATACGTAAAGGTCACTCCGGAGTTTGCGTTCATGAAGCTTTCGCCGAGGGCACCGATTACCTTTTCCATGGAAGTGGAGCCATCTGTGGATACGGTTTTGCCGGAGCTGCCGCAAGAAGTGAGTGCGGTCAGGCTGATGATTGCTGCGAGTACGAGTGTGATAATCTTTTTCATAACATGAGTTCCTTTCTCATTTGTTTTTTTCCTTGGTACGGTTTTATTATACCGCCCGGATGTCAAATGGAAAAGTATAGTTATGTAAAATCCATGTCAAACATGAAATCAGACAACAATCTAATATCGTATATAGTATAGTATAACATGAATCTGTGAAATTTTCAATCAGAACAGCTGTTTATTACCAGGAGGGACAATGTCTAACTGTATAACTGATATCAAAACCATCCATAAATTCCTGAATCTGACCGAAGGAAACTGGCGCAACTCTATCTACATCGAATGTAAGCAATGTAAATATGAGCCTCATGAGGGCTGTGGAGACTATCTCTGTGTTCCCGATGAGAACGGTACACCGGTCATGCTTCCGATCTGCGATTGTAAGATCCTGTTTTCACGCTATATTGATCCCAGCGAGTGCCTTCTGTGGGTTTCACATCTTCGCTTTGAGGATGTTTATGCTGCTTGGATAAAGGCACGCCAATCGGATCCGGATAGATGCCCGTTTATAACTGAAAGAACCGAAAAAACTGAATTATGAAAGGAAAAACTTTATGTACACCATCAATAACTTTACAGACAATGATGATATCCGCATTCTCAATCAGATGGGTCCCTTCACCGTAATCGAATATGTGAGGGATCTCAGTGTCATGCCTCCGGAAGCGCTTATCGCATATTATTGCAATGAAATGAATGTAAGAAAGCGCCAGGTCATCTGTGATCTCAGGGAGGCCAACATCATCCTGCAGGCGGGTGCTATGCAGTGGACAGTCGGCAATGTCAATGCCACCACCGGCGTCAAAGGTGTCGGCGATCTGTTCAGTAAAGCTCTGCGAGGCAGCGTGACCGGTGAATCTGCAATCAAGCCCGAATACAAAGGCGACGGTACGCTTGTATTGGAGCCCACTTACAAACACATTCTCTTGATTGACGTAGCCGAATGGGGTGGATCCATCGTTCTGGACGACGGCCTGTTCCTCGCTTGCGACGCAAATCTGAAACATAAAGCCGTAATGCGCTCTAACCTTTCTTCTGCTGCCCTCGGGAACGAATATTGGTAATTGAAAGAGTGTAAAACCATA
>JAZRKZ010000309.1:0-7126 GCA_045646565.1 Lachnospiraceae bacterium | reverse complement strand
CATTTCTGACGCATGGTCTATTAAAGTACGCCATTTTTCAAATCTGATTACACGTTTGATCTGTTCTGGATAATATTTACTTTTCAAGGTTCATCCGACCGGTGAATCTTAGTCGGTAGGCTCAAGATTCCGAGAGCCTATTGTTTTTAAAAGAGTTTCTTCAAATCGCCCCAATCCAGGACGTCATATTCTTCACCTTTCCAGGAAAATACATCGCCGTAGAACATAAAGGACTGACCCTCCCCGCTGTCATTATAGATAAAATCATAGTGGCGCCTGCCCGATGCTCCGACATGCGTTTTATTAAGTTCGCCTATCTTCACTGTCTGGATTGCTTTCAGGATCTGCCGCACCTGTTCCGGATCTGAGATGTCTTCCCATGATTTCGTCGTGTAGATCAGTGTATCCGGCATATTGTTGTCAATTCCGTCGAACCATGTCCGGATCCTGTCGTCATTGATGAAATCCACCAGATAGTTGTTAGGCTGAACTTCTTTCTTCTCATAATACTTATATTTAAAATAGAATTCACTGATCACCCAATCCAGTTCATTCAGCACCGCATCCTTATCGTCTTCACGATACGCTGCGCAGAAACGGACAATACAGGACTCGCCGAGCAGGTGGTCCTTACCTAAAAGGGCCAGATTCTTATAATAGATCTTTCCACCGCCCTGATCCTCAGGAAGTTCGGCAGTATAAAGCACGCTCGGGATGGTCTTCCTGCGGTTCTTGTACTCTTCTACTTTGCCTGCTTCCAGCAGAGTCGCTCCGCCCTTTTCAATCTGCGCGCGCATGTATGTATCCAGTTCTCCTTCCAGATACTCCTTAGGAGATGCGGCGGTTGTTTCACAACGGCAGATCTCAATAGACGGCGTTGTTTCATCCTTCTCCGAGACATAAATATGGAGACCGCCGGCAAAACCATCTTCCTGCTTCCACTCGGTCTTATACGTCTCGAGCACTTTTGTATAAAAGCCGCCATCCCTGGCATACACGAACTCATGCTCCTTTATACCGATCTCGCGAAGCTCATCATTCACTTTGGCAAGCTGTCCGAAGCTGGCGACGTTATGCCATTTGCCCCTCGCCCACCGGAAACAGCCAAGTACGAAAGAAAAAGATATATTTGACCCATCCTCCATGATGAAGCTGTACCCATGCCCCCCTGCGTCTAATACATAGTCAGGGTTTTTGGAGGATTCTCCGTCGATCATAACAGTTTTGAGGGCTTCTACGGTTTTCAGTATAATATCCCGGTCCGTGAACTCCAGCATGACCGGAGCTACTCCATAGATCATGTAATTCAACTTGACAGGCGTATCCTTGTCTATGTCGTTGAACCATCTGTTCAGACCTTCATCGTTACAAAAATCAGTAAGACTCTTTGTTCTCATTTTTGTTTCGCTGCCACCCTTATTGCCTTCGACATTAAAAGATCCTCCTCCATTCCGCTCGTTTCTTACATCCGCTATGACGATCCATGCGATCAGGACGACAAGAACGAGCAGGACAGCAAATATCCCGTTCTTAATTGCACCGTGTTTCTTATTCATAGTAACCTCCCTTCGGAATAATTATACTTTTACTACTAATACACATAAAGAAACGGGATTGTTACCCGAAATCGGAATTATTGCTTAAGCAGTCCTTCCGTTACTCACGCCACAAGGAATTTATACTTCTTTACGCTGTAAAGCGGCACGAACGGAAGAATGATCGGCACGGTGCGCACATATTTCTGATATTCAGGATCTGAACCGTAATTCTTATCCTGCCGCAGCTCCAGTCTTCTGGCGCCGCTGAACATGACCCAGACAATCAGTGCGTATCCAAGTAAAGCGAGCGCCCACTGTAAAGCGCCTTTGAGAGCTGTTGTGCCTGAAAGAAGCATGCCGGTCCAGATCAGCAGCTCGCCGAGGTAGTTCGGACAGCGCACGAATCGGAACAGCCCTGTATCCACAAAACGGCGGCTGTTCTTCTTTTTGGCGGCAGTCTTCTGAGAATCCGCTGCCGCCTCCAGAACGAATCCACAGACCATGACAAAAAGACCGATCCATAACATGAAATCGGCAGATACTCCATTATAAAGACGATAATAGAGCGGGCATGTCATGAGGGTATAGAGCAGACCGCAGACCAGCCAAAGCGAGATCTTTGCCAAAACAGGCATCCTCTTGCTTCTTGCGATCTCGGGACTCAGGATTTTTTTATAAGCCGAACTTTTGATCTCACGGATCAGAAGATATCCGCTAAGTCGCAGCCCGTACACGACGAGCAGAAGACAGGCCAGCAGTGCAGGCAAATACATGCTTCCGCGGAAACCGATCACAAGCGCGCAGCCAATAGCCGCAATGGCCAATCCATATCCGACAGAGAAGAACCAGATATAATTGTGAAACCCTACAACCGCCGCAGCCAGGCTGACAGCCAGAATAATCCAAATACTCATCCTATATACCTCCCAAAGACCGATCAGGCACCATACATATGATGGATGACCATTCTGTCTGCAGTTTCCTGTCCAAAAAGTTTTGTGAACATTTTTACGGCACTTCCGCCATTTGCAGCAAGTTCCCTGGCAAACGCCTCAATTTTCTCCTTCTTCACTTCGACATCACATTCCGGTGCTTCTTTGAGCTGACGGACGAACAGAGCGCTGAATTCACGTGCCGATGCATGGAGCCGCGATGAGACGCCTCGTCCTGTCTTATGATAAGAGCAGGCGTACAGAAGACTGTCATACCAATGCCGAAAATCCGATGAATAATCAGGCAGGTCACGATCATGTTCAGATATCTGCATGAAGGCTGCCTGCGATTCTTCCGGCCACGGTGCAAGCTGTGTGTCATAGAGCTCGCCCAGCAGAGTCTGTTTGCCGGGGACCTTGATCCAGTCAATGTTCATCAGCGGCACGTCTTTCTTCGTTGAAGCAAGGATCACCGTTTCCATTTTCATGAGACCGAACATCCCCTTCATATTCATGATGCAGACGTGCCCAACGTCTTCTATTTCATATGTGCGAGTGTTAAATACAAAAACACTCTTAGAAAGATGAGCGTCCCTGCCGATGTCGATCCGGCGGATCTTGTAATGCCGCGCGAGCTGTTTTAGTAAATATCTGCCATTACTACTGCCTGACTTGTCCATAATCCGTACCTCGCTGCTGTCAGTATTGTGTCGTTCTGCCAACGCAAACTAGTCGTTTTTATTGTAAACTATCTACAAAAAATCTTCAAGGGAGCTGTCGTGACAGTTCCCTCTATTACTCAGGTTTTTATTCTGTTCTGCGTGCCGATTCATCACCGGCGTCCGGAAATCCTTCGGATCCCGGCCTCCATTTATATGCAGCGAGATCCACCCTGCCATCCGTTACAAGGACGCCTTCCGATTCCAGGATCTCCGCCTGTTTCCATGCCCCGCCAAATGCATATTCTCCGGCAAGCTCGCCTTTGGCATTCACCACGCGGTGACACGGAATCGTGGACGGATCCGGGTTCCTGTGAAGCGCGTTCCCTACTGCTCTGGCCATCTTTCTGTCACCGGCGGCTTCCGCCACCTGCGCATACGTCGCGACACAGCCTCGCGGAATCCTCTTTACCGCTTCGTATATCCTCTTTGTCGGGCTATCCGAGACAAGGTCATAGCTTTCCGCGATCATTAGTTTAACATCGCTGTCCGATATACTCCCGTCAAGAATGATCGTATTCCAGTGTTCCTTGTTTTGATGATATCCCGGCAGAACAGACGCGTGTATATCTCTCCAGAAGAAAGCCTTTCCGGGCTCCACCTTCACATTGAGATTGATATATCCGTCCCTTTCATATGTCCACAGAAACGCCTTCTTGTTCCCTTTGAACCGGACAAGCTGCCAGTTATCGTCATGGAACGGCGCATCCTGATAGGTATCCGGAAAAGAAAGTCCGTACTCCAGCGCTTCCTTCCTTGTTCTCATCTTACTGCTCCCTGATATACTTTTATCTCTGATGGGGCTGTCGCATCAGGCAGAATGGTCCGCCCATTTCCCGGCACGCCAAGATTCCTTAAAGATGATCATGCACGGCTCTGTCCGGGCATATTCCATCCAAAGTGGTCTGTGTGCAGGAGCTCCTCAGCCTTCTCACTGTTCGGTTTGCCGAAGTAGTCCTCGTACATTGCAAGGACATCCTTGTTCTCGTGGCTGTAGCGGACTTCCATGTTGCGGTCAATATTGTAGAGTACATCGCCGCGGGTCAGCGCACGCTCGACGTCGTCGCCGTTAATCGGCTGGCCGCCGCCGCCGGAGCATCCGCCCGGACACGCCATGACTTCAACGAAATCATACTGGACCTCGCCCTTTACAATGGCGCTGCAGAGAGCGTCCGCATTGCCAAGGCCGCTTGTGACAGCTACCCTGACCTTTGCTCCGCCTGCCTCAAAGACAGCCTCACGCCACGGCTTCTTCTCCTGGCCTTCCGCACGCACTGCCTTGAAGGCATCCGCCGGCGGATTCTCACCGTTCAGCACGAACGCCGCAGTACGAAGACCCCCCTCCATAACGCCGCCGGTCGCGCCGAAGATGACGCCGGCACCGGTATAATCGCCCATGATCGGATCGAACGGCGATTCCTCGAGAGCCTCAACGTTGACACTGCATTTCTTCATCATACGGACAACTTCACGGGTGGTAAGAACGTAATCAACATCCGGATTTCCGTTCTCATCGCGCATCGTCGGAAGCGCGCACTCCGCTTTCTTGGCGCTGCAGGGCATGATGGAAACGCTGCAGATCTTATCTCTGGCCACGCCGATCCTCTCAGCGAACGGATTCTTGATGACCGAACCGAACATCTGCTGCGGGCTCTTGGCTGTGGAAAGTCTGGATGTCAGCTCCGGATACTTGCTCTTCAGAAAACGTACCCAACCCGGACAGCAGCTGGTGAACATCGGATACTTCGCCATGTCACCCGCCTGCAGCCTGTGCAGGAACTCATAGCCTTCCTCCATGATCGTAAGGTCGGCTGTGAAGCAGGTATCAAAGACATAGTCAAAACCGATTTGTCTGAGAGCGCTCGCCATCAGGTTGACAGTCGCCTTCTCAGGCGGCAGACCGAGAGCTTCGCCCCATGCGGTACGGACTGCGGGAGCGATCTGGACAACAGTGATCTTATCCGGATCGTCGATCGCGTTCTGTACACGATCGATATCGCTTCTTGCTCTGAGGGCACCCGTCGGACAATGCGTAATGCACTGGCCGCACAGGGCGCAGTCGGCCTCAGAGATGGAAATATTTCCTGCAACGTCAACTCGAGTGCGTCCGCCGGTCGCCATAAGATCCCAGACTTTCATGCTCTGGACTTTGTCGCAGACCTGGATACAGCGCATACATTTGATACATTTAGCAGCATCCCGAATGAGCGGGAAATTCTGATCCCACCAGGCCAGCTTTCCGGCCGGCAGGTCCTTTTCATATGGGTTGTCGAGAAGGTCGAAGTCATTTGCAAGCTTCTGCAGCTGGCAGGTCCCGCTGCGGACACAGCTGCTGCAAGTACCGTCATGCTGGCTCATGATGAGCTCCAGGTTCGTGCGGCACGCCCGTCTTACCCGGGACGAATTCGTTACGACCTTCATGCCTTCCGCGACATGCGTAATACATGCCGGGACCAGCTCTTTTTCACCCTCAACTTCAACACTGCAGAGGCGGCATGCCCCGATTTCATTAATTTCTTTCAGGTAGCAGAGATGAGGAATGGAGATTCCCGCTCTTTCCGCCGCCTCGAGAATCGTCAGTCCCTCCGGCACCTGCACGGGGATCTTATTGATCATCATATTTACCATTCTACGCACCTCCCTCCTCTGAACATTCCATATCCAAAGTGATCGCAGCGCAGGCATCGTCCGCATTCCTGCATGACTTCTTCATCTGTCATACCGTCTGTCACCAGAGCGAAATCGCCGTCGATATCCTCGATGACTCTTCCGGTAAGATTCACTCTTCCGCAGGCTGGCGAATAATTGAGGAACGGTTCCGGCACCTCCACATCCGTACGAATGACATGGTTATATCCGAGGAAACTGTCAATATTATCCGCTGCGACCTTGCCGGCAGCGACAGCCAGGATGACTGTTGCGGGACCGGAGACGGCGTCACCGCCTGCAAATACATTTCCGCTTCCCGGTACAAAACTGTTCTGCTCAGCTGTGAATCTGCCGCGAACAGTCCTGACGCCGCCCTCTTCAAACGGCTTCGTATGGATAGACTGTCCGATGGCGACGACCACCTGGTCACACTCGATCCTCACAGGATCCGCAAGGGCTTTCCTTACAGACGCTCTGCCATCATCGCCGATGTAGCTGATGATCTGCGGCTGCGCCCAGAAAGCTGTCACATTTCCGTCCTCACCGAGTTCAATATGATCCGGCGCCATGAGCGTACGCATCTCGACGCCTTCTGCCTGAGCTTCATTGATTTCTTCGGGAAGTGCTGTCATATCGTCGATCCTTCGTCTGTAGACGCAGGTGACAGAAGCAGCTCCCAGTCGAAGGGTGGTCCTTGCCGCATCCATAGCGACGTTGCCGCCGCCTACAATAACGACTCTCTTGCCCTTCATATCAACGTTCTTGCCCTTGCCGACATCGCGGAGCATCTCGACGGCACTGACTACGCCGCCGCCCTCTTCACCCGCAATGCGGAGAGTCTTATTGTCATGAGCGCCGATCGAGACATAGACTGCGTCATACTGTCCCTTGAGCTCATCGAGCGAAATATCCTTACCGACTTCCACCTTCATCTTTGTCTCGATGCCGGTACTCAGGATGTAATCAATATCCTTTTTAAGGATATCCTTCGGAAGGCGATACGGCGGAATTCCATATTGCAGCATACCGCCGAGTTTTCTTCTTGCTTCGTAAACAGTTACTTTGTGGCCCATGAGGGCCAGGAAATACGCTGCCGTAAGACCGCCCGGGCCGCCGCCGACGACCGCTACCGTCTTTCCTGTTGCTTCCGCGCATGCCGGCGCCGGAATATCACCTGCGTGATCTGCCGCATAGCGCTTGATACCGCAGATGTTGACTGCGTCATCGACCATAAGTCTTCTGCATCTTTCTTCGCATGGATGCTCACATACATAGCCGCAGACAGACG
>JAZRKZ010000308.1:0-3733 GCA_045646565.1 Lachnospiraceae bacterium | reverse complement strand
TCGCGGAGAGCGCGCTGCCCAACTGCATGATGACGCACCAGACCGCAAGGGAAAACATTGACCTTTTCCTTGAAGGCATGAACTGGACGGAGAAAGATCTTCCGCAGCTCCGTGTCATGGATCCCCGTCTGTTCCTTGTCGGAAATGAGTACGTTGCTGCCCATCATCAGTACAAGAATCCGGGCATGTTCCTTCCCGGACCGGTTCAGGATGACCTGATGCCCGTCCGCCCGATCGACGCGATCCGCGGTGGCAGCGCTGATGGAATTCGCCTCATCATCGGCACCAACATGCATGAAGGTACGATGTTCGTTCATCCCGAGAACACCGGTTTCCCCAACAGCTGGACGATGATCGCCGAGATGATGGAGAAGAACGGACATGCGGACGCGCTTCCGAGTATTGTGAACTTCTATCATCCTTCTGCAAATGATTCCTTCAAAATCTTCTCTGACAGCGCCAAATCTCTGGCTTCTTCTGTTCCTCCGCTTACAGGCGATGTGCGCCAGATCGGCGGCAATCCGTTCATTCGCTTCGCGACAGACTATGCATTTGAAATGCCCGCCGTCAAGGTCGCGATTGCTCAGAAGCAGTACACAGATGATGTATGGATGTATCGCTACGAGCTTGTGACTAAATCCGGGATTGCGACCGGCTGGAAAGCCTCACACGCGTTTGAACTGCCCGCAGTCTTCTGCAACAGGGATCACGGCTTCAGCCATTTCGTTTTTGACGGTGAGCCGGAGGAAGTCTTCGACAAGATTTCTGCTGAGATTCACGGAAGATGGGTCTCCTTCACAAAGACAGGTATTCCGACTCTTCCGGAGACAGCCGGTAGTAGCCGCGAATCAGCTGACTCCTGCGATGCAGACCCGGCTGCGGCATGTGACTGGCCGCGCTTTGAAGGCGCAGACTCACCGATCATGATTTTCAACAGAGAGTCAAAAGCTGAGAGGCTTGATCGGAGGCATCTCATGGAGACCTGGGGAGACATGCGTTTTTACGAGAATTGATATTAGGGTGAAATAAGAACATTTTGGACAGAATAAGGATATAGAGTGTGACCGCTAATCGCTATTATTGAGACATAACAAAGAGAAAAACCAGCAAACACACAGCGTTTGCAGAGCACAGACTAATTTAGGAGGAAAAAGAAATGCTTACGACAAAACATGACGATCCCAATGGCAAGCTCGGATGGGGAGAGCGACTGGCTTACGGCTCCGGCGGATTTGCTTTCAACATGATCAACGGAATCATCGGATCATTCCTGACCATCTACTTTACTTCGGCAGCAGGCCTGAACGCCGGTATCATAGCCACGATCCTTGCAGTATCAAAAGTTTTCGATGGTATCTCCGACCTGATCATGGGCCGCATCGTTGACAACACCAATACCAAGATGGGAAAAGCAAGAGTATGGCTTCTTCGGATGTGCATTCCATTTGCAATCTCCACGATGCTCCTGTTTTTCGTCCCGCAGGGATTCCCGGACATGGTCAAATACGTCTACGTCTTCCTGATCTACAACATTTGCAACGCTGTGTGCCTTACCGGTATGCTGGTTCCGTTCTACTCGATGGTCGGTCTTGTGACAGCAGACTCCTATGAGCGCGGACTTCTCGGCAACATCCAGCAGATCTTCCAGACACTCGGCAACGTATTCGTAAACTCAACATTCGTTATCCTGCTCACAAAGTTCTCAGAAAACCCGAATACGATCTACACACAGAGGTCATTCACCCTCACACTTGCTGTCTACTGCGCACTGATGGTAGTCGTATCCCTGTTCTGCATCTTCAATACCAAGGAGCGTGTAAATCTTGACGCGGTGAGCGCAGAGGCGGCTAAAAACGAAGAGCCGAAGAAGAATGAAAATGTTATGGAAACTGTCAAAGCCCTGCTTGCCAACAAGTACTGGCTGCTCCTGACACTCGGCAACTTCGTAGTCTTCACGATCATCATCTTCTACGCAATGGGAACAGTATTCTTCAGCCAGTACGTTCTCTATGATATGAGCCAGTACGGCATGCTTGCAAATGCAATCTCCATCGCACAGTTTGCAATCATGTTCGTGACACCGGTCCTGATGACAAAGATCTCCAAAGAGAAAATCTACACCTTCGGCATGCTTGTCATGGCAATCGGTTTCTTTGGCTCCGCGATAACTACCGCGCCTGCGCTTCTCATCGGCAGTAACGTTCTGAAAGGTCTCGGTGTAGGACTTTCAGGCGGCATGGCCCTCGGTATGGTCGCTGACACGGTTACATACGGAAAGCTCAAGACAGGCGTCGACACAGTCGGCATGGGCAACGCAGGTATCTCCGCAGCGCAGAAGATCGGCCTTGGTCTTGGTCAGGCAATCTTCGGTTGGGTCCTCGCTGCAGCAGGTATGGATGCTGCTCTTGATCAGATCGGTCAGCATCAGCCACAGAGCGTATCTACAGCCATTACCTTCCTGTACGGATGGGTTCCGGCAATCATGGCTGTTGCAATGTTCGTACTCTTCCTTCTGTTCTATCACTGCGAGAGAGATATCAAGAAGCTCGAGGCAGAGCAGTAATAGTAATTCATCGGGTTTCCCGGTCCATATATCAAAAAAGTCGCATTAAGAACGGGCATCCTCCAATTACAATCCATCAAGAGGACCGCAAAGCTGAATCAGTTTTAGTAAACAGGCCGTAGTGCGGAGGATTGAAAAAGTATACTCGGAATCGTAAAAGTGTACTATAATTTCCTATGCGAGATATTATTTCAGTAAATAAAGGAAAAAACCGGATAAACGAAACAATTTGTTTTCATTTATCCGGTTTTTTGATTGGATCATTGTTTGAATTATGACGAAAGGAGACATTGATGAAAACCGCTGTTATCGGAGTGGGGAACATGGGCAGCAAGTATGCCTGCCTTATTCAGAACGGTCAGGTACCGGGACTTGAACTCGCCGCAATCACCAGGGTGCGCGATCCGTATCGCAGATTAATAACCGCTAAGGTGCCGATCTTTGAGTCCTCCAATGCTCTTTTTGACTCCCTTGAGAAAGGAGAACTGGCACTCGATGCCGTCATTATCGCGACCCCTCACTATTCACACAAAGAAATCGCTGTTCGGGCTTTTCGCAATGGACTGCACGTGCTGTCGGATAAACCGTCAGGTGTGTACAGCCGGCAGGCCCGCCTTATGGAGGAAGCTGCGGACGCAGCCGGTACGACCTTTGCTATGATCTTTAATCAGCGGACGCAGCCGGTCTATCAGCTCCTGTGGGAGATCGTAACAAGCGGCAGGTACGGCGGGCTGAAGCGCGTGAACTGGATCGTTACAGACTGGTACCGCCCGGACCGGTATTACACATCGAGCGCGTGGCACGCCACTTGGGCAAATGACGGCGGCGGAGTCCTCCTCAACCAATGCCCGCACAATCTTGATCTGCTTCAGTGGATCTGCGGCATGCCTGCGCGGGTGCAGGGATTTTGTATCGAAGGTCGTTACCATGATATTGAGGTCGAGGACGATGTCACACTCTATATGGAATGGGAAAACGGGGCGACCGGTACTTTTATCAC
Source organism: Lachnospiraceae bacterium (assembly GCA_045646565.1). Lineage (GTDB taxonomy): Bacteria > Bacillota > Clostridia > Lachnospirales > Lachnospiraceae > Chordicoccus. The sequence continues at coordinate 170 of JAZRKZ010000308.1, read as the reverse complement.
CAGCACAGGCGAAGCCCCGGGCATAAATCGGCTGGAGATATCGCTCGACGAAGGCCTGCTCGTCTGTGAGGGCGGAAAGCTTATGATCGGCGAGCTCGCAGGGGAGCTTGGCATGAAAGAGGCTGAGTATCGCGGGTCCTCTACGGATTATTTCAGAAAAATCAAGGGAA
>JAZRKZ010000307.1:0-3609 GCA_045646565.1 Lachnospiraceae bacterium | reverse complement strand
CGATCCGACTTTGTCATCTGCAACAGCGATACAATGGCGGAAGGAGCGATCCGCGCGCTGCAGGCTTTCGGCTACAATCTCGGCAACGGCGAGTGTACGACGATCCCGGTCTACGGCGTCGACGCGAGCCCGGCCGCCCGCCAGCTCATCTCGGAGGGCAAGATGACCGGCACCGTCGTGCAGGATGCCCAGGGAATGGCGGACTGTATCAGCCTCCTTGCCCAGAACGTCCGTGAGAATAAAGATCTTCTTGACGGAACGGAAGGCTATGCCTGGGACAAAAAGCACGGCCTCACGCACAAACTCTATATCCCCTATTCGCTGTACGATCCGAATCCCTGACGTTCATTTTCACAAATCATACTCAAAGGTTCCGTCTGTCCCTGCTCATCCGCACGGTCAGACGGAACTTTTTCTCTTTTTATCCTGCCGGATCACCTCATTGATTTCCGCACCCAGCATAATGATGTACATGCTGAAATACAGCCAGAACATGACAAGGGCGAGAGTGGTCAGCGAACCATAGGTCGAAAATCCGTTAAAAGCCCCGATATAGATCGCGACGAACAGGGAGAACAGCATCCAGCCGATCGAGGCAAGAAAAGCTCCCGGCAGCTGTGAGACAAGCTTCATTTTCTTGTGCGGGAACCACCTGTACATGAGCGTCAGACCTATTGTCATAAGGAATATGATATAGACCATCCGCATGGCGTTGGAGTACAGATAGAGAGGAACCCCCTTCGGCCTCATGTGGAGCAGGTATGTCCTTACATTCTGCCAGAAGACAGTCATGGCCGCAGCCACTATAAGCGCAATTGCAAGGCAAAGCGTATAAATAAGCGCCCAGAACCGAACGACGAACCAGTTCTTCTGCTCCTTTACGCCGGCGATCCGGTCAAGTCCGGTCGACAGAGCATGCATGGACTTTGAGGCAGCCCAGACTGTTGTGACCGTCGAGAGACCAATATGCCCAAAGGACGAAGAATAGAGCTCCTGCAGGATGTCATGCAGCGCCGGCAGAAGATAGTCCGGGAAAACAGAGTCGACCGCAAAGAGCAGATCCTCCTGGCTTACCGGCGCGTATTTCATGAACTGAAGGACCAGGATCAGGAAGGGGAACAGCGACATCAGAATAAAGAAAGATGACTGGGCCGCGTAAGCACCGACCTGATCATCGGTCGACTTGCTGAAGACCCTGATCACGAACGCTAACGGTTCAATAATTCTGTTTAAGATTTTCCTGATCATATAATACACACCTCGAAGAACAATGTATCAGATCGGCTGATCCATCTTCGCCTCCCGGTGCATCATCCTTGCCGCAACGATCGTCAGGATGATGATCAGAGCGTATACCGCAAGAACGGCCGCTACGCTCATCGTCGAGAGACAGAAATCCCATGTACCGTGGATCAGGATCGGGACGAGAAGACCGAACCATTTAAATCTCTTGCATTTACTGTGCTCGTTATTCAGCGACGCCGTCTTCGCCCATCCCATGAAATATCCCATGAAAATACCGCAGATCGTATGGACCGGGATCATCCGTGAGATCGCGATTTCCGTGCCGAAATTCGACATATACATAATGTTTTCCGCAGCCGCGAAGCCGAGGGCTGACGTCGCGTAATAAATGATCGCGTCAAAGTGGAAATTGAATTCCGGTCTCTTCCAGACCGCGAAATTCGCCATCATCCTCTTGCAGAACTCTTCCGAGAACGCAACGACCACGAAATTTTCAATCAGGACATACAGCGTCCCTTCTGTATAGCCCGGATACACTCTGTCAAGTATGGCGCCAAAGACCAGCTCCATGATGACCGCCGGAATGACGGAAATCATGCCGAACACGAATGTTTTCGCGATGAGCCCGACCGGCTCCCGCTCGACCTTGTCAAGTCGATACATATACACAATCAGAAGAATCGGCGGGATCAGTCCCCACATAAGTACCTGTTCCATTTTTCACTCCTTTATCTCTCACAGATCTCTCTGTGTTCTTTACCCTTCTTTATACAGCACGATGGGCGTTCCGACGTCAATGTTATTATATATGATTTCCGCGGTCCGGTAAGGAAGATTTACACATCCGTGCGATCCGTTGTACGTGTAAATACTTCCGCCGAAGCTGCTGCGCCACGGCGCGTCATGAAGTCCCTGACCTTCCGTGAACGGCATCCAGAACGTGACGTCGCTGCTCCAGGATGTCCCGGCCTGCTCGCCGGTCAGTGTCTTCGGACTCTCTTTGGAATCGAGCGGGTATACGCCGGTATGCGTCTCCCGGATCTCTGTCGGGATGCCGCTGACAAGATCGCTCTCCACGACCAGCTGGCCGTTCTTGTAGAACCACAGATGCTGCCTGGTGAGATTGACCTCCACATAATAGCCGTTCAGATCGTCCCTGCCGTTCCGGCCGGCTGCCGAGTAAGAATAGACCGGCTCGCGGGTCGTCTCCGCGTTGGCGTCCACATCGGCAAGAAGCCGGGCCAGCTCTTCCTTCTCATTGACAAGGTAGCCGTATTCATTCTCGTTCTCGGCAATCACGACATCCGTATTCAGCGAGGTGCGGAACGTCCGGTTATAGTAGATCGTATTGTAGTTCCTCGCAAGATACTCCACGTAATCCCGGGCCTTCCCGGCGTCAATACTCACAGACTCACCATCGATGACCACCCAGTCTTTGATCGTCTTCCAGTCAAGCACTTCCGTCTGCGGTCCGAATGTGTAATTGACAGTGGCCTTGCAGTAACGGTTATACATGGTCATGGTCCGGTTCAGTTCCGCATCATCCTTGAAGACAGTCGGCTTTATATAGAGTTCTTCCGGCACTTCGATCCGAAGGCTTTCCGCGGCTGTAGCGGCAGACGTCAGGGCCGTGACCTGCGCTTTCACATACTTCTGAAAATCCTCGTCCGCAAATTCCGTCCCGTAGGTCTCTTCCTTAATGGAATACTCCTTCGCGGTCTCATCGAACGAAAGCTCCGCGTTCGTGCTCGGAACACGCGCGTCCTTAAGAGCCGCTGCATTCACAGCTGCGGCAAAGACTGCCTCATCGCAGTTAAAACTTACGTCCACGCTGAAGGCTCCGCCGCTCACCAGACGCTCGATGAGGACCAGAAAACTGCTTTTTTGAGCAGTCTGCAGTTTCTTCAGATCTTCAAGCAGCTTCTCCTCATCCACCGCAAAACCGATTTCTTCGAGCGTGAACACGGCTTCCTCCGTCTTCCCCTCCGTCACCGTGATTTTCGGAGCGGAGTAGGCGTCACGGATGATCGTCTCGACCTCTTCCGGCTGCTTTCCGGACACGTCGAACCCGTTCACAGTGATCTTGCTGAAAAAGTCTGTGCGTTCCTGCTGCTGCCTAAGGTACACGCCTCCGGCAACGCCCCCGCACACTGCGGCCGCGATCAGCAGCCCCAGGATGGTCTTTGTTCTTTTTTTCATTATACTCTCCTTTATACTTCCGGATCCTTTCAGGCGTACTGCCCGTCTCCCTTCGGACCCTGCCGCCTAAGCCGGGCTGCCGTATCACCCGGCAGCCCCTTAAGGCTCATCCTCCTCAGCTGACCTGCCACTTCACATGGCTCCCTTCATCAAGTCGGAGGCCAA
>JAZRKZ010000306.1:0-16199 GCA_045646565.1 Lachnospiraceae bacterium | reverse complement strand
AGACCGCTTGGCCTCCGACTTGCAGCAGTAGTCGAGTCCGATCTGCTTATACAGTAGTGCTTTTAATGTGTCGGTTCTTTCTGTCATCCTTTTTCCCTCTGCTGTCATTTTCAATCGAGGGAAAATCTCCCTCGATTGTCGCACCGCGAATACTCCGCACTTCGTGCTCCGTGTTGGTGCGACAAATCCCCGCGGCCGTCACACGGTCCGCGGGGGTCCATTCATGCTGTTGTGTCTTGTGTTTTTCTGATTAAACTTCCCGCTTTAAACTTCCCACTTTTCGATATAACAGCAGTCGAAATCGAAAACTATACTTTCGCAGGGCGTCATCGAGCGGCCGCTACTTTAAATCTTCGAGCGTAAGCGATGAAGATTTATTAGTAGCGCTGCCAGCGAGATCGAGCGAGAGCGTCCCTGAGAAAATATGTTTTACGATGAGACTGCTCTATTCACTCGGTGTGGGAAGTTTAACTACCGAAATCAAAGCGTTCCGCCAAGGTTCTCCAGCGTGTCGATGACGACAACGCAGTCCGGGTCGACATTGGTCATGACCATCTTCATTGTGTATTCCGGAATTGCAACGCAGCCGCCGGTGTAGGGCTTTGTCGGGCCGAAGCAGTGAAGGAAGATCGCGGAACCTCTGCCGGCTGTGCCGTCTTCATTGAAGCTGATGTTCAGGCAGTACTGATACTGGTACAGATAATCGACGATATGCTCGCTGTTCTCCATGTCAAGATCCGGGAACTCGGAAAGGCTGACCATCTCATTGTAATGATAGCCTTCGCGAACGTCGCCTGACCAGCAAGTATCATCCGTGGCCTGAATATACGGAATCGCGCATCCCGGATCCTCAGCAATGCCGAACGCCTTGTTGAACTTGTAGACGCCGACCGGAGTCTGACCGCAGCCTTCTTTGTGATCCGCGTCAAGGCAGAGTCCGTTCTTGCCGACAAAGCCCGGCGTGGAAAGGATCTGCTCCCATGTGCCGTCCTCTTTCCTCTGATGCATCGAGATAGTAGCTGTTGTCTTGTCCATTCCCAGACCAGCTACAACGAAGAGCTGCTTTACGTTCTCGTCCTGTGCCGCCGGAAGAGATGTGACCCATTCTGGAGAAGCACCGGTCTCAGGTGTAAGGCACTGCATGGAAGCCGGCTCTGCATTGACAGCTTCGGAAACCACTTCCCTGGCTTCCTCTGCCACAGAATCGACCTTCTCGACGGCTGAAGCCGCCTCAGTCTCTGTTGTCGCTTCTACAGTTGACTCGACTGCGGTCGCTGTCTCAGCGGTATTCGCCGCTGCCGCTGCTCCGCAGGCAGAAAGTGCCAGTACAGATGCCCCGAAAAGGGCGATTATTGCTGCATATTTTCTCATTTTCATCGTTACGCCTCCTATAATAAATTCTCTGATTTTTTGATAATTCTGCGGTAGCTTGTATCCCGCTCTTATTTTATTATACGAAGCCACGCTTTAGAGGTCCAATATTCCGCACAGTTTTTTTGAGGTTTTTTTGCAAATAGTTTTTTGCAAATACCACTGCCTCCCCAATTAATCCAGATATGTCTGAAGCGCCGCCAGATTGGCCGGCAGGAACTTGGCTTTCCGGCCGCTGAATGTCTTCTCGATCTCGTGGCGGACCGTCTCTTCTTTGACAATGCCGGTCTCCTTCAGGATCGCGCTCAGCATGACGATATTGGAAGCGCGCTCGTTTCCGAGCTCTCTTGCCTTATCGTTGGCCGGAACCTCGTAAACATCGACATCTGTTCTGTCCGATGTGATCGGCACAAGGGAGCTGTTAATGAAAATCTTGCCTCCCGGTACGACCATAGACTGGAACTTTGTGAGAGACGGAAGATTCATGACAACAAGCACATCCGCGTCATTGATCAGCGGGCAGCTGATCGGGCGGTCTGAGACCACCACGGTGCAGTTGGCTGTGCCGCCGCGCATTTCCGGACCATAGGAGGGAAGCCATGTGACCTCCAGCCCCTCATCCATCGCGGCTTTGGCAATCATCTGGCCGATCGCAAGGGCGCCCTGGCCGCCTGCTCCGGCAAAAAATAATTTCTTCTTCATAATCAATATCCCTCCGGCTTTTTAAAGTTCCTGATCGGATAGTACGCTGCCATGTTCTCCTCGACGAATTTGAGCGCGTCCTTCGGAGCCATGCCCCAGTTGGTCGGGCAAGAGGAGAGGAATTCGACAAATGTGAATCCAAGCCGCGCATCCTGGATATCCAGAGCCTTCTTGACGGCGGCTTTGGCCTTCCTGACATTGGCGGGATTATTCAGCATGACTCGCTCAACAAAAACAGCGCAGTCGATCTGTGAGAGGATCTCGCACATACGGAGCGGCAGACCTGCCTGCTCTACTGTACGGCCGTTGACAGATGTTGTGGTCCTCTGGCCGATCAGTGTCGTCGGAGCCATCTGGCCGCCGGTCATGCCGTAAATCGCGTTGTTGATAAAGAATGTCGTGAACTTCTCTCCGCGGTGAGCGGCGTGGATGATCTCAGCGGTTCCGATGGAAGCGAGGTCGCCGTCGCCCTGGTATGTGAAGACCACCTGGTCCGGATGGACACGACGGATACCAGCAGCGATCGCCGGAGCGCGGCCGTGCGTGGACTCGCACATATCGACATTCATAAAATGATGCGCGTTGATGGAGCATCCGATCGGTACAACGCCGATGGTATTGCCGAGAGATCCTCTCTCCTCAAGACACTCCATAATGATGCGGTGCGCAATGCCATGCGTACAGCCGGGGCAATAAGATGTATCTGTAGGGATCATACCCTTTGTCGGTTCAAAAACAGTTTTCATTTCGTCGCCTCCTTTAATGCAGCTTCTGCACGGTCTGCGATCTCGATGGACGAGGGGACCATGCCGCCTGTCCGGTGGATGAGACCGACCGGCCAACGTCCACGGACTGCAGCTTTCACGTCAGTCATCATCTGACCCATGGAGAGTTCCGTCGAAAGAACGACCTTCGCATTCGGACCGATCTTGTCAAATGCAGCGTCCGGATACGGCCACAGAGAAATCGGACGGATGAGACCGGCCTTGATACCGCGCTCTTCCAGGATCTCACAGGCCTCGACGCACAGTCTGGACATAGTTCCGAAGGCTACAAATACGATCTCGGCGTCATCAAGGCCCTGATCGCTCCAGCGGACAAGCTCTTTCTCCGCGCGGGCGTACTTCTCAAAAAGGCTCTCAACGTGCGCTTCCAGAACATGCGGCTGCAGACGCAGCGAGTAAACGACGTTCCTGCCTTCATGATAATCCGTTCCGGTGATCGCCCACGGCTTTGTCTCGTTGATCTTCTCGACCGGCGTGATACCCTTAGCTTCCGGAAGCTCTACCGGCTCCATCATCTGGCCCAGCATGCCGTCCGCGAGAATGACGACCGGGTTGCGGTACGCCTCGGCGATGTCGAAGCATTCGTAGATGAGATTGGCGCATTCCTGAATGCTGGAAGGTGCAAATACAGGCACCTTCACGTCGCCGTTATAACCGCCGCGTGTGACCTGCAGATAATCTGCCTGGCCCGGCTGAATGCCGCCGACGCCGGGGCCGCCGCGGGAAACGTTGAGGATGACAAGCGGGACCTCACAGGACGCGATAAAGCCGACGCCTTCCTGCATCAGCGCAAGTCCCGGGGAGCTTGTGGAAATAAACACACGGCCGCCGCTAGCTGCGGCACCGTAGGCCATGCTGATCGCCGCAAGCTCGGACTCGGCCTGAATAAAGGCGCCGCCCGCTTTCGGGAGCTCATGGCTCATATATTCGGGGATCTCGTTCTGCGGCGTGATGGGATAACCGAAATAACATTTGACGCCTGCGCGGATCGCCGCTTCCGCAAAGGCTTCGTTACCTTTCATCAGAATTCTGGACATCTTCACTCTCCTCCTGCTACATCTGCATTAGCCTTATCGGATGTATCGTACTCCTCGCCATCCTCCAATTGATAGATACTGATACAGTAGTCAGGACACATGGTCGCGCAGCTTGCGCAGCCGATGCATTTTTCCTGGTCGGTGATGCCGGCCGGATGATAACCCTTCGCGTTGACTTCCGGATCAAGCGCGAGGATTCCGCGAGGACAAAAGCTCAGACAGAGTTCACAGCCCTTGCATTTTTCCCGGTTGAATACAACCTTGAATCTTCTTTTCATTTGCTGGTGTCTCCTTTATTGTTTAATCGCGGTACTGCCCCGCCCCGAAAGACGCAGCACAAGCATCCCCGGGACCGGGCAGAGAGATTTCCTTATATGATAGCCTCAAATAAGCGATCTGTAAAGCATACAGTTCTGTGTTTACAGCTGATTGCGGATGATCTTACCACTGATCGTCTTCGGAAGATCTTTCCTGAACTCGACGATTCTCGGATATTTATACGGCGCGGTGCGCTTCTTGACGTACTGCTGGATCTCTTTCTTCAGCTTGTCGCTCGGCTCCGTGCCCGCCACGAGGACGATGCTGGCCTTGACGACCTGACCGCGGATATCGTCCTTGACCGCGGAGACGCCGCATTCCAGGACATACGGAAGTTCCATGATAACGCTCTCGATCTCGAACGGTCCGATCCGGTAGCCGGAGGATTTGATGATGTCAACGGTACGGCCGACATACCAGAAGTAACCGTCCTCGACCTTCCACGCGAGGTCGCCGGTATGATACCATCCGTTGTTTTTGACATAATCTGTCGCTTCCTGATTGTTCAGGTATTCCTTGAAGAGACCGCACGGCTCGCTGCCGCTGTAACGGACGCAGATCTCGCCGGATTCGCCGACCGGGACCTCTTCTCCGTCCGGACCCATGAGACGTACTTTGTACATCGGGCTCGGCTTGCCCATGGAGCCCGGCTTCGGCGTCATGCCGATATAGTTGCCGACCGTCAACGTCGTCTCTGTCTGGCCGAAGCCTTCCATGATGGAGATACCGGTCGCTTCCCTGAAACGGTTGAACACTTCCGGATTCATGGCCTCGCCGGCGATACTTGCATGCCGGATCGAGGAGAGGTCGTATTTGCCAAGATCTTCTTTGATGAAGAATCTGTACATCGTCGGCGGTGCGCAGAATGTGGTGATCTTGTATTTTGCGAATAGCGGCAGAATGTCATCCGCATGGAAGCGGTCGAAATCATAGACAAATGTCGCGCCGCCGTTCATCCACTGACCGTAAAGCTTGCCCCACAGAGCCTTGCCCCAGCCGGTATCGGAGATCGTGAGGTGCAGGCCGTCGGCGTGGACGCACTGCCAGTATCTGGCTGTCACAAAATGGCCGAGCGCGTATTTGCAGCTGTGTACGACAGCTTTCGGGTAGCCCGATGTTCCGGACGAGAACAGCATCAGCATCGTATCGTTGCCCTTGATGGAATCTCCGGTACGGCGATAGCGGCTGGAATACATCTCATATTCGTCATCGAAGGAATGCCATCCTTCTCTCTTTCCCTCGGTCGTGAAAAGATATTTCACCGACGGACAGTTCTGGACTGCGTACTCGACTTCCTCAACGCAGGCGCTTTCCGCGTTGCAGCACACTGCTTTTACATCGGCCGTCTGGAAGCGGTATTCCAGATCCTTCTGCTTGAGCTGATCCGTTGCCGGAAGCGCGACCGCGCCGAGCTTGTGGAGGCCGACGATGATCGGCCAGAACTCCCAGTTCCTGCGCAGGAGCAGCATGACGCTGTCACCCTTCTTGATGCCCTGAGCCCTGAAGTAATTGGCGGCCCGGGCGCTCATTTTCTTCATGTCGAGGAATGTAAAGCGTCTTTCGACCTTGTTCTTGTCAAGATGGATCATGCACAGACGGTCCGGCTCCTTTTCCGCGATCGCGTCCACAACGTCGAAAGCGAAATTGAATTTATCTGTGTTCTTGAAGGACACTTCTTCCGGATATCCGTCTTCACGCTCTCGGACAGTGACAAAGTCCGATACAAAGTTCGGCGCGCTGAGGGCGTCCGGGGACGCTTCCTTCCGGATCTCTTCCGGCTGGCCTTTGGCTCTCAGGCGTCCTTTGTCCCATTCCAGATCCGCGCCTTCTTCCGGCAGGACGATCGCGAGGAACCGGACGTCCTTCCCGCCGACCGCGATGATGCCGTGAGGATTGGAAGAGTTATAGAAAATGCTGTCGCCGGCATGGAGGATTTCCTCATTGTCCTTGATCCTGATCTTCATCGATCCTTCAAGGACATAATCGAATTCCTGACCGGGATGCGTGTCCTGTTCGATCGGAACATGCTGCTGGCTTTCATCATAATTGTAGACAACAAAGTAGGGATCCGCGATCCTGTCCTTAAAAAGCGGAGCAACATTCTTGATGAGAATGCCCGGCTCTACGGCCGTCACCTGGCCGCCGCCCGAGCGGGTCAGCGTGTATCCGGTCAGAAGCGGAGTCCGGCCTTCCAGAAGCTCCATGATTTCCACGTCGAAGACGGAAGCGCACTTATGGATGAAAGAAAACGGAAGATCCGCGTTTCCGCTTTCATAAGTCACGTAGTCTTCGAGAGAAAATCCGGTCATATCCGCCATCTGCTGCTTGGTATAACCTAAATCCAAACGCAGCGCCATGATACGGCTGGCGACTTCTCTCTCCATTTCCTGTACAGAATTAAGTTGCATAGCATTGTCCGGCATTTTCAGTAACCTCCTCATTAATAGATATTTTCCTGCCGTAATGAGCGGATCATTTTTCGCGATTAAGATCTCTGCAAGTTTCAGTCTCTCCCGCCAAAGTGCCTGTGTCCCCCGTTTTTTGCAAATGCACCCGGTCCGTAGTCAGCGAAAAAAAAGCCCGTCCCAAAGATTTCTTTGAGACGGGCTGAAAATTCAACTCGCGGTACCACTCAAATTGCGCCCAAAGGACGCCGCTCAAAAGACTCCATCAAGTCTCTGGCACTAACGCAGCCTTCGCGGAAGCACCTAACAGCAGGGCTGCTCAGCACTCCGACTCGGAAGTGATAATCTTGGGATATCCTTCTTCCCGCTCTCAGCGAACACGGGCTCTCTGTACTCCGGACCCATCCCGATCGTCTTCGTCACAGTCGTTCTATATGTTCGGCAAACTTCACATAAAAGCTGCCGATTGTCCTAACGAACAATAGCGATTCTAACAGGATTTGTCTGCTATGTCAATATATTTTCTGACATATTCTTTACCCATCTTTCCATGTTTCTGATCACATACGCAATCGCAGGGATCACAGCAGGCAGGACTTTTGTACCCGCATTATTTCCATTTTGATTTATTATTGCAATATTTCGGGCATTTTATTGCTGTTTCCGTTGACTTCCCTGCATTTTTATGGCAGCATAATACTGTCAGGATCAGGAACCGAATAAAGGAGGAGCTGCTATGACGATTGATGAACTGAAAGAAAAAAAGACCGCGCTCGGTCTCACAAATGAAATGATTGCGCAGTCTTCCGGAATTCCTCTGAGCACGATCCAGAAAATCATGAGCGGCGCTACAAAAGCCCCCAGAAAGATAACTCTGGAAGCGATTGAAGCGGTGCTGTACGCTGAAGAAAACCGCAGATATAAGGCGTCAAAGACGCCATCGAAAAGTACATCCGGCTTTCACTATAGTAATATCGGCGAGCAGTGTTCGCCTGGACTTGTAAGAGAGCCTTTACCCGATTACAACAATGCAGGAAGCGCAGTCAAAAAAGATGGCGAATATACCATAGACGACTACTATGCGCTGCCGGACGAGCGACGCGTGGAACTCATCGACGGCGTCTTTTATGACATGTCCGCTCCTGCGGTCATACAGCAGAAGATCCTGGGGGAACTGCATCTTTTGTTCCGGGAATGTACGGACGCTCATGCGGGCAATTGCGAAGTATATCTTTCCCCCTGCGATGTGAGACTGGACTGCGACAACAAGACCATGGTACAGCCCGATCTCTTCGTGATCTGCAGACCGTATGATCTCGGTGCAAAGGCCTTTGACGGTGCCCCCGACCTTACAGTGGAAATCCTCTCCCCCTCCACCCGGGCCAAGGATATGCTCCTTAAGCTCCACAAGTATCAGAATGCCGGCGTGAAGGAATACTGGATCGTGGATCCCGAGCACAGCACTGTCCTTGTCTATGACCTCCGTAGCAATGATTTCTATCCCGAAAAATACACTTTTGACGATGTCATCCCGATCCATATCTCCGACGGAGAATGCTCCATCGATTTTTCAAGAGTCAACCGGGCACTCCTGAAAGTCCGGTCTGCCGGGGCAATGCTTCCGTAATTTTCAGTTCAATCCGGATGCCCCTGCTTATCCGGCGCTGATCTCTCTGTATTTCTCAAGCAGATTATATATGCCATCTTCCGAAAGCACGCCGCGTTTCAGGTCTTTCGGAAGATGATCTGCTTCATCATCCGCGAAATCCTGTTTCCAGTCATCGCTTGCATAATAGGTTTCCAGTTCTTCCATCTTTTCCCGCAGGAAATCCGCGTTGTCATCGGAGTACTCATCAAGCATCGCTTCCGCTTCACACATGATTTGTTCATATCTGCGTATACGGTCTATCTGCTTCTTACGGTCTCCTTCCTGCCTCCACTGATATCTTGCAAGGTCCACCCGACCTTCCGTTACCGGCACGCCTTCCGATTCCAGAATCTCCGCCTGTTTCCATGCACCGCCAAAAGCATACTCTCCTGCAAGCTCCCCTTTGGCATTGACTACACGGTGGCACGGGATCGTTGTCGGATCAGGGTTCCTGTGAAGCGCATTTCCGACAGCCCTGGCCATCTTTCTGTCTCCTGCCGCTTCCGCCACCTGCGCATACGTCGCAACACAGCCTCTCGGAATCCTCTTTACCGCTTCATATATTCTCTTTGACGGACTGTCCGAGATGAGGTCATAGCTCTCCGCAATCATCAGTTTTATATCGCTATCCGGTATGCTGCCATCCAGAATGATTGTTTTCCAGCGCTCCTTGTTTTGATGATATCCCGGCAAAACAGACGCATATATGTCTCTCCAGAAGAAAGCCTTACCGGGTTCCACTTTTACATTGAGATTGATATATCCGTCCCTTTCATATGTCCACAGAAACGCCTTCTTATTCCCCTTGAATCGTACGAGCTGCCAGTTATCATCATGGAACGGCGCATCCTGATAGGTATCCGGAAAAGAAAGTCCGTATTCCAGTGCCTCCTCCCTTGTTATCATATTTCTCCTTCCTGCTGCCGGCATGAGCCATTCCTATTCTGATATCGATCTTGCATTTTGAAATCTTTTGTCTATGCCGACAGGCTAACAAAAAGTGACCATCGATCAATGTTGACGGATGATCACCTTCTTTACTCTTAATCATACAAAACAAGCTTACTGCGCCCGGATTTTTGCAAGCAATGCTTCCTGCAGGGTCTGGGAGAAGTTAATCTTCTTTTCCTGGGCCGCAGCATTTAACCAGGCTGGAATGGTAAGTGTTTTCCGGACAGACTTTTCGAAATGGTTTCTGGCATATTCTGCGACATCTACAGATACCATATTTACAAACGCTCCGCTCATATCCGCATCCAGTTCTTTTGCAACCGCCTCAAGTGACACATCTCCCAGCGCAGAGGCAACAGGCAGCTCTTCACCATCATTTTTCAGAGTATACAGATAACCGGCCAGACAGTCCACTGCCATACTCATTGCTTCCGTTGCGTTACTTCCACTCGTCGCCAGCCAGTTCAAATCAGGAAATACAACGGAAAATCCGGTCTCATCTTTGAAAAAACATGCGGGATATATAGATAACATATGAGCGCCTCCTCACTGCGGCATAGCCTACTTATCAAGACCAGCCTGCTTTCTTATCGATTTCTCAACGATCTTACTCAGTTCTCTACTGTGAAATGGTATTGTGACCTTTCCGGGTTTCGTTGGATGTATATAATGTCTGTGAGAACCTTCCTGACTCTTGAACACCCATCCGTCAGCAAGGACTTCTTTTTCCATTTCTCTGGGGCGTTTAGGCATGAACCTCCCTTTTATAATTATCATACAGTCATATGCGTATCAAGTCAATGCGCATTCTAGTTATGCACATCAATCTGCCTGGTTACATATTTAGTCTTTTGCTCAAACCTTCCGCACAATCCTCTTATATCTCTCAGCTGGCAGACTCAGCTCCGATTCCCACTTTTTTACGACCTTAACTACGGTTACCTCGGTTTCTCCGTTATAGCCCTCAACGATGACGACATCACCCGTATTCACATCAAAATCGCAAATGTAATCGTAAATCCTGCCACTGGCATTGAAGCGGACACTGACAATCTGGTATTCCGGTCCGTAAGGTTCTTTAGCCGGCTTACCGAAAAAGCGGTAGTGTCCCGATCTGACCCAGGCGACGATCTCATCATCATAGTAAAATTCATAACTAGCAAAATTGGCGTGCCTGCCCTGAAGAAAATGTTTGAGGCTGTCCTCATATACCATGCCGTAAAGATTTCGGGCTGTATGCCTGCTTTCCCTGCAGCCATAGCCATGACGGAACATATCCGCCAGCTTATACATGCCTTCGTAAAGGCCGTTGGCGGCTGCAATCCCGAAATAGTAGAAGGCTTTGTCATATTCCGGGACTCCGCCATTGCATCGACCGTAATAGTATATGTATCCGAGCGTGTTGGCATACATCGGGTCATCTGTTTTATCTCTCTTCAATATTTAAAATGGTCTGCCCCATACTGGCTCGCAGCGAAACGAGTTCTCGGACAGCTTGTAAATATTAATACTTCGGCAGCACCAGCCTCTTCTCCACGACCTCAGCCACCAGCTGTATGGTACTCCGGAACCCTGTCTTCTGCAGTATGTTTTTAACATGGTACTTGACAGTGTTGATCGACAGATGCAGTGTTTCCGCCATCTCCTCATACCTAACGCCCCTGACCATTTCACGGATCACAGCAAATTCCCGATCCGTAAATTCGGTGCTTTTAGCCTGGCCGATCATGATGACCGGTGAACTGTCCGGCCATACACTTTCGCCCTTCATGGTCCGCTCGCAGACTTCGCGCAGAGAAATATTGCCGTACTCCTTATACCAGAAACTGTCACATCCGCTGTCCTGTGCTTTTTTGATAAATGAATGCTCCGGCATGGATGTCATCAGGATGATCCGGACCCAAGGGTAATTCTTTTTTACTCTGGCTGCCGCGCGGATACCGGATTCGTAGTCAGCCGTACACACATCCATCAAAATTAGATCTATTTTATTTGTCATGCAGACTATTTCTGCATTTGCCGCGTTTTCAATCGATGCGACCACGGAATAATAAGGGAAAGAAGTTATTTTTCTCTCAAAGGCTTCCCTGGAGACCCTTGAGTCCTCTACGATCAATACATTAACACTCATTTTTTCCCCCCGGAATAGTTACATACATGACGACCCCGAATCCATCCTCGATTTTCATAGTAAGCCCGGCCCCCTCCTGCTCCAGCCGCCGTCTCAGATCACACAGGCCTCCTCGCTCATGGACCCCGGTCACATCGGAACGGCCGTTACAGGATATTCTGACAAAATAACAGTTTTCTCTGTATTCCGTTTCGACTTTCAGCCTGTTAGCGTGTGCATGACGCACCGCATTTGTGAGTGCCTCCCGGATAGCGGCATTAAAAAGCAGAACCGTTTTTCTTTCTTTCGGCCAATCACCGACAATGTCGATATGGCATCCTATCATTTCCGCTATTTTCAGCAATTCATTTTCGGGCGAAGCAGAAATTGTACTATCTCTACTGCTGGCATTCTCCATATCAGCGATGACATCTTCCCAGGCACTGAAGAGTTCCGAATCATCTTCTGACGCTTTGCCGTTTGATATCCTGTTTCCCGTCATGACCAGCAATCTCCCGAAATCATCATGAATCCTGATTTTTGCCCTCAGCAATTCCTTTTCCATATTGTTCTGGATGATATTCTGAAGCAGAATTCTCTGTCTTTCATGCATTTCCTCGGCCCTGCGGTTGTTCTCTACAAGCGTGGTCCTATACTTATACAGGTCGGAAACGTCAGAAGCCTCATACTGGATGACAGGAGAAGAGTCGATAATCAGCTTTCTGCGCTGGAACTGCCATACTCGTCCATCATCAAGACTGCAAAGAATCTGCTCCGTATCCCCGGAATTCTCCTCGTTCATACCGGAAGGCATATCCGTCATTTTAAGATTTGTCAGTTCTCCCCACATATGTTCCGCATTCACAACAGTATGACCGGTCAGTTCGTAACAGACATCATTGATTTTTCTGTTTGCCAGTATAGGACGGCCGCCGGCTGCCGCGAAACAGATCCCGTCAGGATATGTGTTGATCGCCTCGCGGATCAGCCTGGCCGTGTGAAGCCGTTCACCGATGCGCATCGACATTTGCATCACCTCCCTCGAAAAGATCCACTATATAACCTCGCGAAGTTACTGCTATTCTGAAAGAATTTCGGTCGGAAGCAACTAAAACTGCTTCCTTATTGGGATTTCCTTCGGCTCTAAATACTTCAAATCGCACTCCGGAAGGATCTATCCGGACGCGGATTTCATCGATCAGATACACTTCGCGCTCTAAAATTTTCTCGAGGGTATCAAAAACAAATATGGAAAAATCCGATGAGAACCCTGCCGGGTTCCAAGCAAATACTGTTCGAATATCCGCGATGTTCAAAGCCTGCATCATATTTTCCAGACTGATAATCAGGTCCTCGGTCTCGATTGCGCCAGTCTCCTGTTCAATCAGCCTGAGATTGCAGCGCCTTTTTACATACGTCCCCAGAAGATGGAGCATGCACAGATTTTTTTCCTGATCCGCACCCCGATCTCTGCTTGCTATAATGTCTTTCATTTTCCGGAGCTGCCCGGCAACTTCCCCGGACAATGCGTCATAAATCCGGTTCTTGGCGAACAGACCTGCTTCCTCATTTTTTGTCCTGAGTTCTTCTCTGAGGAGCACCCCTTCCTGATCGAGCTGTTCCGCGATCGCTTTCAGCTCATCTATTGTCTTCGTCATCAAGGAAATGTCTTTGTTCCAGAGAAAATATCCGTCAGAGAGTTCGTGCAAATGCAATTCAAGCCCGTCTTCTAGAGAAACATACTTTTTCTCCTTGAGCTCCTCTAATAGTTCCGGCGACACATATGCCGCGTTATGTGAAGCGAGCCTGCTGTTGCTGCCTATGAGCTGCATACCCACGGTCGATTTCTCAAAAATACTCTGATACTCTGTGTTGACCGGGACAAGCCCCATATAAATGTCAAATTCCCAGGTCAAGACCTCCATGTAATAAATCTTGGCAAACAATTCAATGAGTTCAACATTGGCAAAAGCGGGAATTATATTAAGAGAAGTCATAAAATAGGGAAAAGAGAATATGACCATTAAGATAGGTTCAATACATGGAATGAAGAACCTCAGCAGACTGCACTCCTGGATCCCTTTGTTCCTTTTGTAAATCAGGATCACCCGAATGACCATCAGGAAAACTCCAAAAGCCGTAAGCAGAAATGTTCCGTAATACGGATGGAACATCAGATTCGGCTGGGGTTCTGAGGAGTCAAGAAAAAACACGAAATGGCGCTGTTCGTCCGTTACTATAATAAAAATCGTGAACGCCACCGGGATAAGAAGCCAGAACCATTTCCGCTCTATATGATATTGATTGATTTCTCCTATGCCAAAAGAGGCGTACAGTCCCAAAAGAAGCATGGGAGTAATTGTTGCTGCCATCCACAGACCGCTCACGCGCACAAGCGGAATGTTCTCACACCAGAACGTATCCTGTAAAAATCGCACCGTCAAACCAAAAAACATAATGCCTGCTTCGCAGAGCATATAAATACGCATGTTCTTTTGTGTTACACGGTTAAATATTGAATAACTCCAGAGGGCGATCAGGAACACGTAACAGGCATACAGAATGTAGGTCCTCAGGAAATCATCGGGCATATATCGCAAGCTGAGCTGCCTGTATAACGACACAAGGCAAAGAACCAGAAAGGCAGCTGCATTGATTCTGACTTGTCTTTGACGTACGGACATGGTCTGCTCCTTCTATCCTGCTTTCTGAACCGCATTGAGGTATCCTGTCCATTATGTCACAAAGCATATATGGATAGATATGAATACATTTACTTAAATCTTACAAAAAGGGCTGTCGCGTTATGGTGTGTCGCCACACACAATATATAGTCGGCGTTATTTGCAAATGTCGGCTATATATTGTGGCGGTACTGCCTAATGCGACAGCCCCCTATTTTTCATCTATCGGATTTTCCGAAGATGCAGCATAAAGGAGAGCCGATACCAGAGCGGACAGAGACGGGTTACCGTCTCCGACCGTTCCGATCCCCCATTCCAATATTCTCAATTGCCAACATCCCCGGATATTCTATTATACTCGTTTTTTCTTCGAAACGCCCTACACAAAAGTATAGTTTTGACGGACAAATGACTGCATATCCAGATACACCCTCCGTTTCCGGCGTCAGATAATCAAGGCAGATTCCACCTCAAAGGGTCCGATACGGTAGCCGGAGCACTTGATAACGTCGTCATTGCAGCCCACGAAGCGGTAATAGCCGTCACTGTCCCGCCACAGATCCACTGGCCATATATCTTGCCCCATCCGAACTTGGCCCAGCCGGAATCGGACACGCTCATATGCAGGCGGTTCTCCTCCACATGCTGCCAATACTTCGCCGTGACAATATGCCCCAAAGGGTAGGCAAAGTTAAAGTCCTCTGGCACGTTGATCGTCAGTTTTTCTCTATAAATGGGGCAAATATATTGCCGCGTGATACCTTGACTTTTTCCGGGCATGTCAGTATAATCCATAATTACATTGCGGGCATAGACGCATTTGCAAGTCCTATGCACAGTTATATCAGAAGATTATGGAGGCAAAAAAACAGATGGCTGATGTAAATCCCGGAAAGAAAAATATACTTACATATGCCGGACTAAAAAAACTCGAGGACGAGCTCTTCGACCTGAAAGTAAATCAGAGAAAGGCTATCTCCGAGAAGATCAAAGAAGCCCGCGAGCAGGGCGACCTCTCTGAGAACGCTGAATATGACGCGGCAAAGGACGAGCAGCGAGATATTGAAGCGCGGATCGAGGAAATCGAGAAAATTCTCAAGAACGCGGAAGTCTTCGTCGAAGAAGAAGCTAACACCGAAGCAATCAATGTCGGCTGCAAGGTCAAGATCTATGACCTGGAGTTTAATGAGGAAATGGAATTCGCCATCGTCGGTTCCACAGAAGCCAACAGCCTGAAGGGAAAGATTTCTAACGAATCCCCGCTCGGCCACGCACTCATCGGCGCCACACTGGATGAAGTCGTTACGGTCGAGATGCCGAACGGCATGACCAGCCAGTACAGGGTCCTTGAAATCACTCGAAACGTGTAAAATAGTCGGCCGCGGTTTTCTATACACAAAAGACCGCGGCATACTTATGATATAAAACAACCTTAAAGAGGAGAATGAAAATGGCGGAAAATCAAAACAAGGGAAAGGCCCCGGAGCCGGATCTCAATCAGCTTCGCAAGGTCCGCAGAGAAAAGCTCGCGGAACTTGTCGCCGCAGGAAAGAATCCGTATGAGATCGTGGTGTATGACCAGACGCATCACTCACAGGAAATCAAGGACAACTACGCGGAGCTTGAAGGCAAGGAAGTTTCTATCGCAGGGCGTCTCATGTCAAAGCGGGTCATGGGCAAAGCATCTTTCGGCCATGTTCAGGATCTTCAGGGCAGCATCCAGATCTATGTATCCCGCGATGACCTCGGCGAGGACTATAAGGCGTTCAAGAAGCTCGATATCGGCGACATCATCGGCGTAAAAGGCATCGTGTTCACGACAAAGATGGGTGAAATTTCCGTCCATGCGAAAGAGGTCGCTCTCCTCTCCAAGTCCCTCCAGATCCTTCCGGAAAAGTACCACGGCCTGACCAACACTGACCTCCGCTATCGCCAGCGCTATGTCGACCTCATCATGAATCCGGAGTCAAAGGACGTGTTCATTAAACGCTCCCGCATTATCTCCGCGATCCGCCGCTATCTCGACGAGCGCGGCTTCATGGAAGTCGAGACTCCGATGCTGGTCGAAAATGCTGGCGGCGCCGCAGCCCGCCCCTTCACCACACATTTCAATGCGCTTAACGAGGACAAGAAGCTCCGCATCTCCCTCGAGCTGTACTTAAAGAGACTGATCGTCGGCGGTCTTGAG
>JAZRKZ010000305.1:0-18396 GCA_045646565.1 Lachnospiraceae bacterium | reverse complement strand
AATCAGCAGTCACTACCGGAGGCGGTTGCATAGTCAGTTCGGCGTACTGAAATGGTCCGCTTTGCATGCTACCTTCCTACGCCCAAAAAGCGGTCGTCTTTATAAAAGGACTTCGTAGATTTTTCCTTTCACAATCCCATGCCTGCTTAGCGGCATTTTTTATAACTGATTTTTCAAAAATAGTGACTTTTTGATTTTTAGCTCCTATTACTTGGAGAAAAATACAACCCCGAGCAGTTAAAGCCTTTCTTCTATCCATTGCCGAAAAGATCAACCCCAAAGAAAAAAGCCGGAGCAGTCAGCACCCACTTCGGGTGTCGACCGCTCCGGCTATTTGGTATCTCGCATTCGGATCCGTTGCTCGGTAGCTTGCCTCATTACGGATAAACAAACCGGAACTGCTGCAGCTTTCCTGCAGCCCATCAGCCTGGTACAAAGGCCTATGCCTTTGTATCTATCCGCCGTCTACAACGATATTTCTTATGGTGCATGCTCACGGACATAACCGAGCCGCATTTCGCACATTTTATACTGATCACTCCGTCAGCGCTCTTTTCCATATCGAACAGGCGCTGACTGCAATTGGGGCATTTTACATGCACGACCTCTTCTTTCTCTTTCACAACTCCCACTTACGTCACTCCCTTTCCGTTTAAATCCCATAAGGATTTCTGCTGTTATTGTAATGATATGGTGACGTATATCCGTTACTGTTAACCTGCCTTCTCACAGAAGGTGTTCTGCGGATTCGAAGTTAATCTCAATGGGCCTTTGTCAAAGAGTTTTTTCTCAAGATAAACATAGTCCACTGAATCTAGATATTCCAACGCTTCTGAAGTAATATCCGGAGTAGTCAGTGCCCGTTTGAACAACCGATCCTTAATATTTCGTTCTGTACTTAGCCAAAGCTTATTCACAGGCGAATGAGGCACAAATAAGAATTTTTGAAACCCCATTAAGCGATATACCTTTTCCTGTTCTGTTATCTTCTCATCCTGATCAAAGCATAATACTTCATCGGCTTTATGAAACACTCCATCTTTTGTGAGCAACAACGGCAGATCAAGATAGTATGACCCTTCAAAAGGCCGTTGTCTGCTCAAACACTCTTCTTTACCGTTGTTGCGTGCAAATAAATTGTCCTTGGCCCCCGGAACATACTGAACGATATCTTCCTTAACAACGGTTCAGATCCATCTCCACATAACCTTCTGTGCGGAGTTTCTTCATTGCGATACTGATACTGGGCTTGGAATAATTCATCTCATTGACAATGTCGATGGATCTTACATTTCCGTTTCGCTCACGCAGGATCAGTATGTTTTCCAGATAATCCTCTGCGGACTCATGACTTTTTTTCATGTCGCACCACCTTATAAGGAAAACTCAAAAACAATTGCTCCGTATGCCGGAAGATCAAATTCAATATACTGATCCCTGTGATCGCACTCGCCCTTCTTAGCTCTGATCACTTCGGGAACGCTGGTCTCACCGGATCCGCCGAATACCAGGTCCGTGCTGTTGAGAAGAAGCTTGTACTGTTTGCAGACCGGTACGCCCACTCTGTATCCTTCACGTTTGACAGGGGTCATATTCAGGACGAACAGAAGGCTCTTCTTCTGGGAAGGGCATTTGCGGAAGAAGGAATAAATACTTCTGTCCGCGTCATCGGCGTTGATCCACTCAAAGCCTGACCAGTCATCATCGATCTCATAGAGGCACTTGTGGCTTCTGTAGATCTCCAGCAGTTTCTGCACATAGTACTTAAGGCCGATGTTGAGATAGTTGTCGTCCTTGCCTTCCTCGAGTCTCCACCATTCAAGCTCGGTCGCCTCGTTCCACTCATGCTCCTGGCCGAATTCCTGGCCCATGAAGAGGAGCTTCTTGCCTTCGTGACCTGTCATGAAAGTATAGCCCACACGGAGGTTTGCATACTTGTCGACCTTGTAGCCGGGCATCTTGTTGACCATGGAGCACTTGAGGTGAACAACTTCGTCGTGGGAAAGAGGAAGAATGTACTTCTCGGCGCTGTTGTAGCTCATCGCGAAGGTCAGCCCGTTGTGGTTGCCCTTTCTCATGATCGGATCCAGCTTCATGTATTCGCAGAAATCATGCATCCAGCCCATGTTCCACTTGAAGGAGAATCCAAGGCCGCCGTCCTCGGGCTTAGCTGTGATCTTGGGCCATGCTGTGGATTCCTCGGCAATTGTCAGGAATCCGGGGTATGCGCCGTGGATCACCGAGTTGAGGTGTTTGAAGAACTCGATCGCGTCGAGGTTCTCGTTGCCGCCGTACTGGTTTGCAACCCACTGTCCATCCTTCTTGCCGTAGTCAAGGTACAGCATGGAAGCGACCGCGTCCACGCGGATGCCGTCGATATGGTATTCGTTGATCCAGTAGCTCACGTTGGCGATCAGGAAGTTGGAGACTTCCTTCTTGGCCAGATTGAAGATCCTGGTTCCCCAGTCGGGGTGCTGGCCGCGGCGCGGATCGGGATCTTCGTAGATGCAGGTTCCGTCAAACTCTGCAAGGCCGAACGCGTCGGGGCAGAAGTGAGCGGGAACCCAGTCGAGGATGACGCCGATATTATTCTTGTGCAGGGTATCTACCAGATACATGAAATCCTTGGGATGGCCGTATCTGGAAGTAGGTGCGTAGTAACCGGTAACCTGGTAGCCCCAGGATCCGTCGAAGGGGTGCTCGGAGATACCCATAAGTTCAACATGGGTAAACTTCATGACCTTGAGATATTCGACGAGACGGTCTGCGAACTCTCTGTAATTGTAGAAACCGTCCTCGGTTCCGTCGGGGTGTTTCATCCAGGAGCCGATATGGCACTCATAGATAGCGAGAGGCTCACGGTTCACATCCTTGCCGGCACGCGCTTTCAGCCAGCGCGCATCGCCCCACTTGTATCCGGACAGGTCCACGACTTTGGAAGCCGTTCCGGGACGGAGCTCCGCCCAGTTGGCATAAGGATCTGCTTTATATTTCTTGGATCCGTCTGTTGTAGTGATGCAGTATTTGTACAGTTCACCTTCTCCAATGCCGGGAATGAACAGGGTCCAGATGCCGCCTGCATTGAACTGGGTCATGGCATGCTGGTCTTCGTTCCATCCGTTAAACGTACCGACCACGTGGACCGCTTTCGCGTTGGGCGCCCATACGGCAAAGAATACACCCTTTTCGCCGTTTTCTTCCGACAGATGCGCGCCGAGCTTTTTGTAGATCTGATAATGCGTTCCGTTGCCGTACCAGTAAGCGTCGTCATTAGAAATGAAGACTCTCTTGTCCGCGGGCTGTGCGGGTGCTTTTCTCACGGCCCTCGTCCCGGCTTTTGTCTTAGCCGGCGTTTTCTTAGCAGCTGCTGTACTGCTCTTTTTGGTCGCTGCTGTTTTTCTGGATGCCATACTATACTCCAATCCGGAACGCATTTGCTTTGCAGGAAACGGCAGTTCCCCATTTGCCCTGTTTCCTGCCCGGGTATTCTGCGGCGCTCCCGCACAGAATGCCCTGCGAATGACTCCCGCAACTGAAGAGCCGTCCGCTGACCTGTTACTCAATAACATTTAAAGTGTTCTTTTCCTGAACACATCGTTCCATCAGTAATGCAGAAAATCCTTATCCCGAAGAATGATCCGGTTGCCGGTGCCCGACTTTCTGCGTGAAAACGAATCCACAAGACTGGAGAGCGACTTGCGGCTCGCGTAATAGATCGCCTCATCGACGATATCCCTGATATCCTCCAGCGTGACGCTGTGATTGACCGTCTGGGAAGAGAGGATCCGGCTCTGCAGCGCGCTGATCCCGAATTCGTCGATCTCGCACTGCTGCTTGCCGGCATATTCCCGCGCATATCCCAACAGTGTATCAACGCTCAAAGCCGCGATGTCCACTCTGGCCGGGAACATATCACGCATCCTGGGATGATCATGCAGAAACGCGTCCATAACGCCCTTGCGGTCGATCATGATGATCAGAATACTTCGCTCCGGCGCCTTCAGGAGCTCACACATTGCCGCCACGCCTTCCTCGCTCATCATGGAAGCTCTCTCAATGATCAGAGCGCCGAACGGCATCCTGGGAATGATCCGCAGCATATTCTCTCTTGTGATATATCTGTCTTCCGACTTGGCGATCTGTCCGACAAAGTTGGGATTGATCTGACGGTATCTCCTCACAAGTTCCCTGGCAAGGCTCAGGGTTCCCGCGCCTTCATCGCCGGTGATCACAACGTTCCCGGTGCCGCCCTCAAGAAAGATCCTTCCCAGCGCGTCCGTGAGCTGGCGTATGGAATCCTCCGAGTGCAGGTACATCTGGCTGCTTCCTCTTCCGGCCTGCTCCGGATTGTTGATCGTCATCTTCTCGACAACAAACTCTCCCGGGAATTCGCCGCCGCCTTCTGTCACAAAGAGGCTTGTGTCAAATCCGGCGCTGTCTTTATCGTCGTCCTTGATCTGCAGTGCTTTCTGTACTTCCCTGCGGTCCCATGACTTGGTATACATGGAACCCGTATCCTGCTTTTTGTTCTTAAACGATTTGTACCTCTACCCTGCCATGCTTTTGCCCCATTATACCCTAATTATTCACTGTCCTCTTGACGGGTAGCACACCATTGCGGCAGCTCCCTTCCTCTTTTCTCATTTTCCGATCCTTCCGTACCGCTTCGTGATCTCATACAGCGTCTTCACTTCCTTCTCTCCGAATTCATCCTTCAGAAGACGCCATTTCCAGTTGTTTCCGTAGGTGGAAGGAGCGTTCATCCTTGCCTCGTTTCCGAGCCCCAGAAGATCCTGCATGGGGATGATGCAGAGTCTGCTGACGCTTCGCATGGCGGCGCAGACCAGAGGCATGTACATCCCGGCGTCGGGAGTCGTATGGTCGCAGAAATAGTCTCTGACTGCCTCCTTCTCCTCCGGCTTCAGGCCCTCGGAAAACCAGCCGGTCACCGTCTCGTTGTCATGGGTGCCGGTGTAGACCACACTGTTCTTTTCGTAATTGTGGGGAAGGTAATCCTCCGCACAGCCGGAATCTCTTGAGTCAAAGGCAAATTCCAGGACCTTCATCCCGGGATAGCCGCTGTCCTTCACCAGCTGCCGGACACTGTCCGTCACATACCCCAGATCCTCCGCGATGATCTCCCGTCCCGGGAAGGCTTCCGAGACCTTCCGGAACAGATCCATGCCGGGTCCCTTCTCCCAATGGCCTGTTCTTGCGTCCTCCGCACCGGCAGGAATGGAAAAATATTCATCGAAGCCGCGGAAATGGTCGATCCGCATCACATCATAAATATCAAAGCAGTTTTTAAGACGTTTCAGCCACCAGGCAAAACCGGTCTTTTTGTGATAGTCCCAGTCATAGAGTGGGTTGCCCCAGACCTGTCCCACAGCGCTGAAGCCATCCGGCGGGCAGCCCGCCGCCGCGGTCTGTCGGCGGTTCTCATCCAGCTGGAAAAGTTCCGGATCCGCCCAGACGTCTGAACTGTCCAGGGATACATAGATCGGGATGTCTCCGATGATCCGTATTCCCTTCCGGTTCACGTAGTCCTTCAGCTGCATCCACTCTTCGTAAAACTCAAACTGCAGGAAACTGCAGAAACCGATGCCTTCCTCCAGGCGTTCCCGCGCCGCGGCCAGGGCTTCCGGATCCCTGAGTCTCAACGGATCTTCCCATTCGTACCAGGGCTTTCCTCCGTTCTCTTCCTTCAGAGCCATGAACAGCGCGTAGTCCGGAAGCCATTCCGTCTTCTCCGTGAACGCCCGGAACTTCTCATTTTCCCCGATCCGGCTGTTTCTGTAAGCCTTCCGGAGCAGTTCGAAGCGTCGCTGGTACTGCAGCACATAATCCACTTTTTGCGGGTCGGAAGACAGTCCGGCATCGCGGCAGTCCGCCTCAGTGATCCATCCCTTTTCCACCAGCTTCTCAGGTGAAATGTAGTAGGGGTTGCCCGCGAAGGTGGAGAAGGACTGGTACGGCGAATCTCCGTATCCCACCGGCCCCAGCGGCAGGATCTGCCAGTAACTCTGGCCCGCCTCCGAAAGGCGGTCCGCAAACTCATATGCTTCCCTGCTGAAGCAGCCGATCCCGTATTCGGAAGGAAGGCTGCTGATGGCAAGAAGAATTCCGCTTTCTCTCATGTTGTCTACTCCTTTATTCATTCGATCTCTGCCAGAACTCCGAAATGGTCGGAAAGCACCGGCCCGCTGATCCCGTTCAGGACCACCTTTGACTGAAGCACCCTGTGCCTTTTTGCGGTCCAGATATAATCCAGGCGCATGCCCGTATGTTCACCGTCCCTCCATCCGTCGATGTTTCCCGGAACGGTGATGCCGCTGTCTTTTATTTCGGCATCCTCATAACTGTCCTGCCACCCGAGGTCCAGGACCATGTCCCTTCCCTCTCCGCGGATCGCTGCGGGACTGTTGAAATCTCCCATAAGGAAACTGTCAGAACCGTCCTGCGGACGAAGTTTCCTTTCGCGGAGCGCCTTCTGCAGCCGTTCCATCTGCCCCCGGAAGTTTTCCTCCGGATCATTCCACCATCCCATGTGGACGCTCAAAAAGGCAGGCCCGTCAGCGGTGCAGGCCGCCAGCGCCTTCCGGGTCTTCCAGTTGGAAAAGTCCCGGACGCCGGAAATATAGAAACTGTCCGCGCCTGTAACAGGGCGGCGGCTGAAGATGGCCAGACCCTCATTGTATTTTCCGTACCCGAGCTTCGCTCCGGTCCAGGTCCACCAGTACTCCTGCTGCAGGCCCTGAAGTTCCTCCGCCAGGACCAGCGCACAGTTATCCTCCCGGACGCGGGAGTCCGGTCCGGCCGGAACCCAATGCATGGGGAGGGGGCCGGAGACCACCGGCCTGTCCTCCTCTTCACTGCATTCCTGGATCGCCGCGGCATCGATCTCTTCTTCCTTCATAAATGCCGCCAGCGCCTTCATCTTCTGATGATAAAGTTCCGGTTCAAAGTCACTTCCGTGGCTGTGAATATTGATAGTAAGCAGTCTCATAGTTCTTTCCTCTGCGTATTGAGCAAAATATGCCCGGTGAGCAAGCTCCCCGTTCATATTTCACTCATTTTTTCCAGGGTGCTGAATTGTTACAGGATATCGTTAATATCCGATTTCAGCACGTCCGCCTTGGGTCCGTAAATTGCCTGGATGCCGTTGTCTTTCTTCACAAGGCCCATGGCGCCCTCTGCCTTCCACGCCGGAAGTTCAGCCACCTTGGAGAGATCCTTCACTGTCACGCGGAGCCTGGTCATGCAGGCGTCCACAAATTCAATGTTCTCCCGTCCGCCAAGGAGGGCGATGATACGCTCGGGCTGGCTGTTCCCGCCCGCTGCGTTTCCTGCCGCGCCGGCAGCGGGGCCTGCCTCTTCCTTGCCTTCGTCATCCATGTAGTTTCCCAGACGGCCCGGCGTAGCGTAGCCGAACTTTCCGATCATGAAATACGCCACAAAGTAACCGATCGCAAAGAAGACGACCACGCAGATCACAAAGTTTACCAGGTCCCCGGCAAGCCCTGCCTTCAGCGCCATGGGAACGCGGGTCAGGAACTCCAGGTTCCCGAAGGAATGAAGCCTGAGGTGGATAATGCCGGCCATGGCGAACGCGCAGCCCTGGAGAACTGCGTACACCCCGTAGAGCGGCAGTGCGCAGAACATAAACATGAACTCCAGAGGTTCCGTGACACCGGTCAGGAAGACCGCAGCCGCAGTGGAGATCATCATGGACTTGTACTTTGCCCTGTGCTCCGGCTCCACCCGGCGGTAGATCGCCAGGGCGATGCCGAGAAGAAGGCCTGTGGCGCCGATCATCTGGCCAACCTTGAAGCGGGCAGGCGTCACCGTGGTAAGGAGGTTCGTATAGGCAGCGGTATCGCCCGCGTTCTTAAAGTTGATGAGATCCGTGATCCAGGCGAGCCACAGCGGATCCTGTCCGAACACCTGGGTCCCGGCGCTGCTTCCCGTAAGAATCGTGTAGGTGCCTCCGAAAGAGGTATAGTTCATGGGAATGGTCAGCATGTGGTGCAGGCCGAAGGGGAGCAGCAGACGCTCCAGAGTGCCGTAGATAAACGGGGCAAGAATGGGGGAGGTGGAGCTGGAGTTCGCGATCCACACACCGAAATCATTGATGCCGCCCTGGACCACCGGCCACACTACGCTTAAGATGATCGCCGTCACCGTAGAGTAGAAGATCACCACCAGGGGAACAAATCTCTTGCCGTTAAAGAAAGACAGCGCGTCCGGAAGCTTCCGGAAGTTATAATACTTATTGTATGCGTTGGCGCCCACGAAACCGGCGATAATACCTACGAACACGCCCATGTTCAGCGCGGGCCTTCCCAGGATGTCGACAAAGTAATCCTTCACCAGGATCTCTTTTCCGAGCAGCGTGTGGGTGACTGCCATCGGATCTTCCAGCATACCGGAATTCACACCCAGCATGGCGCCGGTGACGACATTGATGAGACAGAAAGCAATGACTGCGGCAAAGGCGCCTCCTGCTTTCTCCTTCGCCCAGGAACCGCCGATGGCGGCAGCAAACAGGATGTGCAGGTTTCCGATGATCGCCCATCCGATCTGGGCCATGGTGTTGCCCGCCATAAGGCCGAAGCCTGCCGGGAAGCACATCGTCAGAATGTTGCCGAGACTGATCATCAGGCCTGCGGCAGGCATGACCGCGATCACGGTCATGAGGGATTTGCCGAGCTTCTGCAGGAAGTCAAAGTCGATGGGGAACTTCTTTTTGGCGGAGGGTGCTGCCGCAGCTGCCTTGCCTGCCGGCTGTGCGTCCGAGGGGTCCGCTTTCTGCGCATCTCCATCCGCGGCG
This sequence comes from Lachnospiraceae bacterium, assembly GCA_045646565.1. Classification (GTDB taxonomy): domain Bacteria; phylum Bacillota; class Clostridia; order Lachnospirales; family Lachnospiraceae; genus Chordicoccus. Next base: position 9,566 of record JAZRKZ010000305.1, on the reverse strand, counting down.
GCTGCCGCATCCGCGCTGATCTCCGCAGTCATGATCTCTTCCCCATGGCGTATCTCTCCTGTCTTTACTGAGAAGCTTCCCTCCTCTGCTCCGTCTGTCACCAGCACCGGCGTTACCGTGTTGATGCCCTTTGACTTCAGGAAATCCATATCCGCTGTACAGAGAAGCTGACCCGCTTTCACTCTGTCCCCCACCTTCACCTTCGGGGAGAACCCTTCTCCCTTCAGGTTCACGGTCTCAAGGCCAAAGTGGACGATCATTTCAATCCCGGCGTCAGACCGGATTCCGTATGCATGAAGGCTCTCCGGAATAGCGACGATCTCGCCGTCTATCGGGCTGTAAATGTTTCCATTCTCAGGAATCACGGCTGCGCCGTCTCCCAGCACCTTTTCCGCGAAAACCTCATCCGGCACTTCCTCCAGCGGTATCACCCTGCCATCCAGCGGGGACAGTATCAACATCCTACTCATTTCTTGCTCCTTTCTGTTTTCTGAAAAAAATTGAATAATTGCGCCGAATAATAGGCATTTCATATCCATAATGTTAATTTATTACGATATAGGGAGGCAGTCTAATGCCAATAATGTATAGATGACATCATCTAATTAAACTATTCATTTTTCGCATATCAAGCTCTTCGAGCAGTCTCTGCAGAGATTTTTTACCGTTACGCGCCTTGCAGATCAGGGCGAGCGGCTCGGAAATGCATCCTTCCTCGATGTCAAGGCAATGTACATGGAACATCTTCTCAAAACCGTCAACCAGCATTTGCGAATGTACAAATGCAATCCCCTGATTCGCTTCTACCAGGTGAAGTCCCTCTTCCTCTGATTTTACATAAGCGGATACATGTGGTGAAAATCCACTGACAACACACCGGCTGATAATACGGTCGAAAATTATCGGAGAACTGTCGCGTTTCAGCATAATAAATGGCTCGTCAATCAGTTCTTCCATTCTGACACTCTTTCTTCCTGCCATCGGATGGTCAGACGGCACCGCAACCTGAATACAATTATCCTTGTAGGGAAGTATTCTGAGTCCCGATATTCTCTCATAGTACGACTGCAGGCTGACGACCATGTCAAAGCGATTATACTGTATTCCGTACTCAAGCTCATGCAAGCCGGCCTGAAGCAATACAATCTCAGTCTCCGTTTCTGTCACGCGGAACCTGTCAAGAATTGCTCGCAGATCTTCAATGTTGAAGAATGTCTGGAAACCGATTTTAAGGACCTCATGCGTCACTTTTCTGCTTTCTGCCGCAGGATGGAAGAGGCGTGAAAGCCGGTCACATCGCTCCACAATTTCGACGGCCTCTACCATAAGCGTCTCCCCTGCCTCACTTAGCTGCAGTCCATCCTTAGTTCTCTCATAAAGAGAAACCCCCAGCTCCTGCTCAAGATCCCTGATTTGACGACTCAGAGTAGGTTGTGAAATCAGCAGCTGCTCTGACGCCTTGGTGAAGCTGCCGCATCTTGTAATTACTATAAAATTTCGAAGGCTGGAGAGTTTCATCTATGCTCCTTCGCAGTATCATTTCCTTTTCTTTTTAGTGTATAGTGTAATTTCAAGCTGTTCTGTCTTGTTGCTAAAAACAGAATAACATATGTTGCATTGCAAAGGTTTTTCCAAATATTTTTGCGCATTATTCATGCAACATAATTTGTTTTGTTGCATTGTTTCTACGCATTCATTCTAGGGAACGTATCAACATCCTACTCATTTCTTGCTCCTTTCTGTTCATTTCCTTTTCTTTTTAGTGTGATTTCAAGCTGTTCTGTCTTGTTGCTGAAAACAGAATAACATATGTTGCATTGTATTGCAAGGGTTTTTTCAGAAATTTTTGCACGTTATTTATGCAACTTAATTTGTTTTGTTGCATTGTTTCTATGCATTCATTCCAGGGAACATTTGACTTGTTGCCAAGACCGGTTTATAATATCTTTATGAAACAGCTCCGTGCAACGCGCAACTTGCATTTACAGAAAGGATTTCTATATGTCAGTCACCGTAAGAGATGTGGCAAAAGCCGCAGGCGTATCCGCCTCCACCGTGTCACGCACCATCACAAATCAGGCGACAATCAGCGAAGCCACAAAGAAGAAGGTCCGGAAAGCTATGATGGATCTGGGCTATGTGCCTCCGAAGCAGAAGCAGACCGTCTCCTCCGGCACATTTCACGACACAAGAATATCCGGCGGAGCCGCAGTGCCTCAGGGCGCAGCTTTCCGCCGGATTGGGATCGTGCTTCCTCCCATCCAGAGCAAGATGCAGGAGAATTCATTTTTTCTCGAAGTGATCAAAGGGATCAGCAGCTGCTGCAACCAGAGATCCTGCTCCGTCTCCCTTGTGAACGGCAGTTCTCTGGAAGAACTGCGGTCCGCTGTACGCTCCTTGTTCTCAGAAAATGCTCCCGACGGAATGATCCTGCTCTATTCCCACAAAAATGATCCTGTAACAGAGGATCTCATCTCTTCCGGCGTTCCCTTCATCCTGGTCGGGAAATCCGCCTCCGAAGAAGGGAATCAGAGTTTTATTGACAATGACAACATTGCCGCAGCAAGGGAAGCCGCAGCCTATCTCGCGGGGCTTGGACACACAAAGATCGGCTTCTTAAGCAACCGGTCCGAGGAACAGTTCAATGCGGACCGGAAGGCAGGATATCTTCTGGCCCTTGCGGAGCATGCTCTGCCCATACGCCCGGAGTGGATCCTGGAGTCTGACGGGACGGAGGAAAGGACCGAGGAGCTTCTGGGTCAGTTTCTTTCCCTTCCGGAACTCCCCTCGGCGCTTCTGGCATCGGATGACCTCATGGCGGTGCTCACCATGCGGCAGGTTCTGGCGAAAGGCCTGCGGATCCCGGAGGATCTTTCCATCGTGTCCTTCAATGACTCCCTGCTCTCACGGATCACGCTCCCCGCGCTGACTTCCGTGGACGTGCAGGCGGAGCGCCTGGGAATGGAAGCCGCGGCGCAGCTTCTTATGCGGCTGGATCATCCGGACCTGCCGGCGAACAAAGTGATCGTCCCCCACCGTCTGGTGATCAGGGAAAGCTGCACCGCTGTCAGTACGTCCTGACCGCCGTTCACTCCGCCCGCCGGAATTCTCCGGAGCCGTAAAAATGCTGGACAGCCCCTTGGCCAGCCTGCACCATCAGACTTGTTCCGTCGTCAAAATCTTTCCAGGTCATGACAGCCGCGTACTCTTTCCATCTTTTTTCGCTGTCTTTTTCGTCCTTTCCGGCCTCATCGTCAAGATAAAGGTAATCGTGCTGCCGGAAACCGGATTCTTTGTCCACCTGGATCCAGAATCCATGATCCCAGTCCTTGTCCGGGAAGGCGTACCGGAAGCCGGTCTCCGTTTTCTCAAGGATCAGGTCTTTCTCCGGGTCAAAGGTCCGGTCGGACACCTTCACTTCCTGTGTCCGGGAATCTTCCTCCTCCGCCCGGTACCTGAGAACGCCCCGGAGCCGGAAGTCATCCTGGTCGATCCAGCCTCTTTCATAAGTTGTCGTCTCCCTGGACCAGAGGGACGAAAACTCCTGGTCTTCGGTGGCGAGGTCCAGATTGTGGAAAAAGATCCCGCACTCTTCGCAGAGGGATTTTACTCCCGCAAGATTATAGGCAAAAAGATCCGTATCTTCCGGAAGGCGGAGGTCCGCCGTGACCTCCAGCTGCGGTCTGGAGCCCGGCTCCCGCACAAAGGCATCTATATTCTTCACATCAGCCGGGATCCCGAAGTTAAAATATTTGTTGAAGGTCTTTGTCGTCGATTCGCCGTCCTGGGCGGGCGCCATGACAAAGCAGCTGAAGTCCTTTATCTCCGGCGTGATCCCCAAGGTCTCAAAAAGAAATGCCGTAGCGGCTTCGTCCAGCTCCGCGCCCGGCATGTTCTCATCCACCCACGCCTGCATCATCTCTTTCCCTTTTTCAGTGACCTGTTTTTCAAGGCCATCATCGATCTTATTGTCCTCGCACCCGGAAAGACAGAGGACCGCTGACAGAAGGATCACCAGACTTGCAAATACTTTTTTCATAAAATTCCTCCCTGATACAGTAATCCCGCAGTGTTCTGCCTCTGTTCAGCAGGACGCTGCGGGAATGATGTTTACTGTTTTACCGCTGCAATACTGCCATCTTGCCGCCGGCCTGACTGCTCATTCTTTATGATCACCAAGCGCCCGGAGCGGATCCTTCAATGCCTCCCTGCAGACTGAGGTAAGGGATGGGATCATGTCCATATCAGCTGTACCTGCGAAGATCAAACCCGGGCTGACCGCCGACTTCCGGTCTTTCTCAAGCTTCCGATCCGGCACAAATCCATTACGCATGAGCCGATGCTGGAAGCAATTGATATACGCAAATATCTGGCGGAATACGGGAGCAGTGTGAACGAGGACGGAAGCCGCATCCTGGAGTCCGTCTCCTGCGGGGGAGAATCCGGCCCAAAAGCCCGTACCTGTGATTACGGCTGGGTCCTGAATACACATATCCAATGCGTGGAATACGGCGTCCCCTTCCATTTCCACCAGACAGGTGCCAGGCTCCGCAGATCTGTCCCGGACGGACATGGATGTCACATTCTGAAAATCTACGAAATCCCGCGGGAATACCAGCATACACAGGCAGAAAAAGCAGGACTGGACTATGGCGGGGGGATTGAGATCCCTGCCTGCCTTTCAGCCGACAGTCTTTCTATATGTAAAGAGCCAGAAGAAGAGGGAAGCAATTAAACCTGGTATTCATCTGATCAGGTATATTATCGATGGATACTTTCGTAGTAATATTTAATGTGAGCAATAAGAAGAGAGGCGCAAATCGGCGTTTGCGAGGGAGAACATGATCATTCAACAAATCAGGAATGCTACTTTGAAAATAGAGTACGGCAGCATTACTTTTCTTATTGATCCCTGGTTTCAGAATCAGGGATCCGGCTTCTCAGCCAAAGCTGTCAGACCGGAAATGCAAGGGATCAAATGCCCGATGAATGCTTTGCCTGACAGTCCGGAAAGTGTTTTGAAAGGCGTTGAATATTGCCTTGACACACATCTTCATTTTGACCATTTCAGCGTTGATTATCTGCCCCGGGATCTGAGAATCATTGCCCAGAACCAGGAGGATGCAGAAAAGATCCGGGAGATGGGGCTTTGAAAATGCAGTTGCTTTTGAATCGGAGCTCCTGACCATAGGCGGTATTGTGATCCACAAGACGAAAGCGATTCATGGTGACAGCGATAAAGTTGTTGAAAAGATGGGTGAAGTCTGCGGATATGTATTTGAGGCTCCCGGAGAAAAGTGTCTGTATCTCGCCGCTGATACAATCTACTGCCCAGAAGTAGAACAAACAATCAAAAAGTATCATCCGGAGGCCATCATTCTGAATTGTTGTGAAGCGACTGCACCGATGGGCAGATTGATCATGAATCTGTCTGACATCGAAAAAGTATGTCAGGCGGCTCCACAGACCATCGTGATTGCCTCTCATTTGGATAGTGTCAATCATGCCTTACTTACGCGAAAAGACATCATAGCGTTTGCGAATGAAAGAAATCTTTCCGGAATCCGGGTCCCGGAAGATGGGGAATCTATAGTTGTGTAAATCGGTATTTGCCGAGCTGTTTTATAATGAATTCGTTGAAAGCTAGTTAAGAGAAGAGGAAATGAGTTTTGTTTTTGTGGCACTAGGTGGCGCATTGGGAGCGGTAACGCGATATGCGATAAGTCTTATACCGGTTAAAACACAGTTCCCGATTCTGACATTGGTGACAAACATTCTTGGTGCAATCCTAATAGGCTTTATTGTTGGAATAACAGATAAAAAAGCAGATGTATCGCCTAATACGGTCCTATTTTGGAAGACTGGTGTATGTGGGGGATTCACAACATTTTCAACGTTTTCACTTGAGGCAAATAAGCTGTTTGAAAACAAGGCATATGCTCTTGGGGGAGTGTATGTGATATTAAGTGTTTGCTGTTGCGTTTTCGGTATTTTTATAGGGAAAAAGCTGGCAACTATAACAGGATAATAGAAGATAACTATGCAAGCAATTTCCAGCTTTAGAACTGATGGGAGGAAGGAATATAAGGAATGGTAATGGCTGTATTAGAAGGCGTCGCAATGTGCTTTGTCCTGCTGATCATATGTGCTGTGGGCATAGCAAACGGACCGGTTGGTATGGTCTTCTTTTATGAAAAAGAAGTACAGGATAAAGCTATAGAACTGGAGCTCACCACGCGGGAAACGATCAATAAGAGAAAGATGACCACTTATATTGCCCTTCTTGTACCTCAGTTTTTGCTTGTGCCGCTTATGGTTTACCTTGTGAACGGCACACAGGACTTTAAGTCAGCTTTTTTCCAGATGACTGTGATTTATCTGATCTCAGGGTTATTCGACAGACTCTTTATCGACTGGTATTGGGTAGGAAAAACAAAGGCATGGATCATTCCCGGTACAGAAGATATGATGCCATACATATATGGAAAGACATTAGTCGGAAAGTGGGTCTCTACGTTAATAGGATTTCCGATATTGGCAGTTCTGATTGCCTGGGTGGTTTCGAGACTATAACTTCTGATTGCGGAGGAGAATGCATGAAAATCGAACATGTTGCAATGTATGTTAATGATCTGGAAAAAGCCAGAAATTTTTTCGTTAAATATCTTAATGGAAAATCCAATGATTTATATCATAATAAAAAAACAGATTTCCGCTCATATTTCATTACTTTTGAGGATGGCGCAAGACTGGAAATTATGAATAAACCGGATTTGGTGGATGCTGAAAAACATTTGAATCGAACAGGCTTGATACATATTGCATTTTCAGTAGGCAGTAAAGAACGTGTTGATGAAATAACTCAGTTACTTCAAACAGACGGCTACCATATTGTCAGCGGACCGAGAACAACTGGTGATGGATATTATGAGAGCTGTGTGGTTGCCATAGAAAACAATCAGATTGAATTTACAGTTTGAATCGGGATTTGTGGTGGAGGAGAATTCTTATGAACAAAAAGATAGTTGAAATGCTTCATTTGAGTTTAGAGCCCGTAGGTATATTTCTGGGGAACACATCCGCAATTAGTGAATTGGAAGCATCTCCACAAAAAAGGAACTGTGTTATTCCTTTTGTTTTGGCTGCAGCCAAAGGAAAGATCACATCTTTGGATGAGGATGGATGCACTTGTCCCGGTGGAGCAGTTGGTGCTTGCTTCGGTGATGGATTCACCCGCTTGAATCCTAATATTCATGTACTGCTTTCACAAGGACTTGGAGCAAAAGCTCCTGCAGAAGCTCCTCCGATGCTTAAAGAGGGGGAACGCTTCTTCTGCGATGCGGAAACAGCTTTGAAATGGAGAAACAACATGCCGTTTTCCGATAAAGCATATCCAAGAGTAGTTTTCGCACCATTGAGCAGGTGGTCTGAAGTTGGTACACCTGATTTAGTATTAATTTTTGCAAACGCAGATCAGATTTCGGCACTTGTCACCATGCAAGGCTTCCATAACGGTAAAGCCGTAAATACGCTTGCACCATTTGGAGCAGCGTGCCATTCTATCGTCTATGCAGCGGAGCAGATCGATAAGGAAGAACCATATGCAATAATGGGACTTTTTGACATTTCCCAGAGAAGCGCTGCCCTTAAGGACTACTTGTCGATGACAATGCCATATAAGCTTTGGGAAGAAATGTTGAAAGATTCAGATAAAAGCTGCCTGACAACCCATAGTTGGAAAAAAATAGAGGGAAGGTTGTAAGCGGCAAATTCCATTATGTCGATATGGTTGAAAGCGACAGATAAGGGTCCTGCTGCGGAATGACCGTCGGCAGCACCCTTTCTTTCTGTCAGTTGATAAGTCAGACCTTGCTTCATCTCTCTCTGGACGTGCGGGCAAGCGACATCAACGACGCGATGAAGATCGCCTCAGCGAAGGCCCTCGCGGCGCTGGTCTCCGACGAGGAGCTCTGCGCAGAATACATCCTGCCCAAAGCCTTCGATTCCCGCGTCAAGGACGCAGTCGCAAAGGCGGCGGCGCAGGCGGCCCGAGAGAGCGGCGTGGCGAGGATCTGAAATCCGGCTTGTTTCCATCCAAGTCAGGTTAATAAGAACAATTAAAATAAGGGGCGTGTTACATAAGCGCAGGTTTTTCGCTTATAGTATACTCGTTTTACGATCTTCTTAAAACGGAGAAATGTTGTATAAAGCCTTAATTTACGGGCTTTTTGTATTCTGGCGCCCGTGGGAGCGGTATTCCCTCGGGGACATTCCGTATTTGCGGCGGAAGCGCCGGATAAAATAAGAGAAGTTGTCGAACCCGCACAGGGAGGCGATGGCACCGACAGAGTCCGGGCGCTCCCTGAGCAGATAGGACGCGTATCTGAGCCGGTAATCCGACAGGTATTCGCCGAAAGTGAATCCCGTCTCGCGGCGGAAGACCCGCATGAAGTGAGCGTCGCTGTAGTCAATAAGACTTGCGGCGTCGCTTACCGTGATCGGCTCCGAAAAGTGATTCTGGACGTAGAGCAGGACCTGCTTGATGGCGTCCTCGTAGGGGGACGGCGGTAAGCTTTCCTCGCGGATCCGATGGGTGTAGAGCGCAAAGAAAAAACGAAACAGGCTGCTGCGCACCAAAAGAGAATAGCCGTCAGGCCTCTTGCTGCAGGCATCGTCAGCCGCGTCAAGGGCAGCGGATACCTCGGCGTGCATCGCGGTGTCCGCGTAGATCGGGCGGGGGAAGCGCAGGGTCCCCATCTGCAGAGGGGTCAGAATATTGCGCCTTGCCCAGTCGTTTTCAACCTGATTGTCCAAAAGGGAGAGGGGGAATATGATATTCTCGTACTCCATCCGCACGCCGGGGTCGCCGTCGATGGCGTGGAGTTCACCGGGGAGGATGGGCATGATGGAACCGGCCATGACGGGATATTTGCGGGAAGCGGCGGTCACTGTGCCGCGCCCTTTTTTGACATAGATGATCTCCATATGGTCGTGCCAGTGCAGATCCACCCGGGCAAAGTCCTGGGGGATGGTACACAGGTAAGTGTTGTAGGCGAAACCCGGCTGCTCATGCAGCAGGGTCTCTCTGTATTGTGAGTATTCCTCGAGATTCATAAAAACGGAACCCTTCTTTGTGCTGAATTAATTAATATCATTATCGTACTATTATTTGCCGTTATTCTGCAAGATTATCACACATATAAATAATTATAATGCATTCTTGTAAGAACCATTGTAAGCAGCGGAGATCTTCCGCAGGAGGTAGTAATGAATACATTAAAACTCAGAGATTACACCGGAAAAGCACTTAGCGAGTGCACGATTCTGGAACTTTACAACGCGGCGCTGGCCCTGACGCAGGACGCCTGCAGGAACAGGGGATACAACAGCGGAAAGAAGAAAGTTTACTATATTTCGGCAGAATTCCTGATCGGTAAACTTCTTTCCAACAACCTGATCAACCTCGGCATCTACGATGATGTGAAAGCGGAACTGGCTGAGGCTGGGAAAGACATTACGGAGCTAGAGGAATTTGAATACGAGCCCTCCCTCGGAAACGGCGGCCT